>JANMZX010000102.1:0-1643 GCA_031383745.1 Rhodoferax sp.
CAGGGCACGTTCGTTCTGTTCGGCAGCACCGGCAGCGGAAAGACCGAGGTGTACCTGCAGTGCGTCATGCAATTGCTGCGCGACGACCCCCACGCCCAGGCGATCGTCATGGTGCCCGAGATCAACCTCACGCCGCAATTACAGCAACGGTTCCAGGCGCGGTTTGCGCCGCTGTACGGGGAGCATTCGGTGGTCGCGATGCACAGTGGCATGACGCCGCCGCAGCGACTGCGCAGCTGGCTGGCCGCCCACAGCGGCGCGGCGCGGGTGGTGCTGGGCACGCGGATGGCGGTATTCGCCTCGGTGCCGCACCTGCGGCTGATCGTGGTCGACGAGGAACACGACCCCAGCTACAAGCAGCACGAGGGTGCGCGGTATTCAGCGCGCGACCTGGCTGTCTACCGCGGCCGGCAGGAGAACGCCCGGGTGATCCTGGGCAGCGCCACGCCCTCGCTGGAAAGCTGGCACCACAGCCGCCCGGCGGCCGAAGGCGGGCGCTACCAGCGCCTGGCCATGCCCAGCCGCATCGGCGCGGACGCCCAACTGCCGCTGGTGCGCCGCGTCGACATGAACCACCAGCCCAAACGCGCCGTGTTCTCGCCGCCACTACTGGCAGCCATCACCGAACGCATCGCCCGGGGCGAACAGTGCCTGGTGTTCCTGAACCGACGCGGCTACGCACCGGTCTTGCAGTGCACTGCTTGCGACTGGAAAAGCGCCTGCCCGCACTGCAGCGCATTCCGGGTGTTCCACAAGATCGACCGCACGTTGCGCTGCCACCATTGCGGCTACACCGAGCCGGTGCCGCGCGCCTGCCCGGAATGCGGCAACCTCGACATTACGCCGATCGGGCGCGGCACCGAGCAGTTGCAGGAACACTTGGCGGAACTCCTGGCGCAGGTGCGCCGACCCGGTTCGGTCACGGCCGAGAGGCCTGAGGGCCTGCCGGCGTCCATCGCACGCATCGACGCCGACAGCACCCGCCTGCGCGGCAGCCTGCAGTCGCAACTGGCGCAGGTACATTCGGGCGAGGTGGACGTGCTGGTGGGCACCCAGATGGTGGCCAAGGGGCACGACTTCCGGCGCATCACGCTGGTGGCCGCGATCAACCCCGACGGCGCCCTGTATTCCAGCGACTTCCGCGCGCCCGAGCGCCTGTTCAGCCTGCTGATGCAGGCGGCAGGCCGCGCCGGGCGTGACGCCGGCATCACCAGCCGCAGCGAGATGTGGGTCCAGACCTTCCATCCGCAGCACCCGCTATTCGACGCCCTCAAGCGCCATGACTACCCGGCGTTTGCCGCGCAGCAACTGCAGGACCGGCGCAGCGCCGGGCTGCCACCGTTCAGCTTCCAGGCGCTGCTGCGCGCGGACGCCCGCACGCAGGAAGTGGCACAAGGGTTCCTGAGCGCGGCGAGCACGGCCGCCACAGAGCAGCTCGCGCACCTGCCAGGATTCGCGCAGGTCACGTTGTACCCGGCCGTGCCGATGGGCATGCAACGGGTGGCCAATGTGGAGCGCGCCCAGATGCTGGTCGAGAGCCCGTCGCGCGTGGCCCTGCAGACCCTGCTGGGCCATTGGCACGCAGTGCTGCATGCGACGCGGCAGTCACCCGCCGGCAAGGGCCTGCTGCGCTGGGCGGTGGA
>JANMZX010000141.1:0-2349 GCA_031383745.1 Rhodoferax sp.
GGGTTGGTGGCCGTCTGCTCGCCATCCACCACCCATCGGTGGAATGCGTCCTTGACGTGGCCGGCACCGGCCTGCGCCCCGTACAGGCGCGCCGCATTGGTCTCGTTGTCGGTGAACAAAACCCGGCCGTCCGGGTCGCCATGCAGGTAGCGCCGCCCGAGCTGGTATTTGAACGGCAGGTTCTTCAGGCCGTCGGCCGCGCTGTCGTCGGCGACCAGGGTGATGTGGTCGACGGTGCTGGAGTCGAGCCAGATGGCCGGCTCGCGCAGCCGCGTCTCGCCCCAGCCCCAGATGTTGCGAAACCACAGCTGGGGCAACAGGTGCAGCACCGCCTCCTGCGGGCCGCGGTTCCAGGCCTCGATGCGGATGCAGATATCGTCGACGCCGGCCTTGGCGTATTCGACGAACACGTCGAAATAGCGGTCCTCGTCGAACACGCCGGTGTCGAGCAGTTCGAATTCGGGCCCGGTGCCGGCGCGGGCGCGGTTCTCGTCCACCAGGCGCTGGTACGGAAAGGCGGCCTGCGGGTATTTGTACAGCCACTTCATGTAGCTGTGGGTGGGCGTGCTGTCGACGTAGAAATAGTAGTCCTTGACGTCCTCGCCGTGGTTGCCCTCGTTGGAGGTGAGGCCGAACGCGCGCTCCTTCAGGATCGCGTCCCGGCCGTTCCACAGCGCCGGCGAGAAACACAGCAGCTGGTAGCGGTCGCACAGCCCCGCCAGGCCGTCCTCGCCCCAGCGGTAGGCCTTGCTGCGCGCCATGTCGTGCGTCAGGTATTCCCAGGCCGAGCCATCGGCGCTGTAGTCCTCGCGCACGGTGCCCCAGGCGCGCTCGCCCAGGTACGGCCCCCATGCATGCCAGTCGGCGCGACCCTGCTTCATGTCGTCCAGGCGTTGCTTTTCGCGGGTGGGCATGGCGTGTTGTTCCTGCGCCGCGCTGCTGCGGCCATGGGTCGGATGGTAGTACGCCCGTGCCAAAATGCCGCATGCCCACCGACGCTGTCCCTGTGGATCCGGCCACCCTGTCGCTGGACCTCTCCACCGAAAGCGCCACCACCGCCCTGTTCCGTGCCGCGATCGGGCCGGTCGGTGCCAATCACTACCTGCCGGTATTTGCGCGCTTCGACCTTGCCGACCGTGCCGGGTCCGGCTGGAACTGGGCGGCCTGTCTCTGCACCCTGGGCTGGATGGTGTTTCGCCGCTTGTGGGGTGCGGCGCTGCTGTATGTGGGCGTGCTGGCAGGCGTGGCCTTGCTGGCTGCGGCACTGGTCGGCCTGGTGCTCGAGGTGCCGCAGCAGGTGCAGTGGGGCATCGCCCTGGCCCTGCTGCTGGCGGCCTATGTCGTGCCCGGAGCCTGGGGCGATGCCTGGCTGTACGGCCACTGCCGCAGACGCATGGCCGATGCGCTGGCCAGGAGCAGCAGCTGGTCGGATGCGGTTGCCCTGCTCGAACGCGAGGCGCTCAGGCCGTCGCGCGCGTGGTGGCTGGCACTGGCGTATGCGGTGCTGCTGGGCGGCAGCGCCGGCCTGGTCGGGACACTGCCGGAACTGCCGCTTGCAGCGTCGGCCCGCGGACCGGCCAGCGATGCGCCGCGCGCCTCGGCGCCAACCGCGTCGGCGCCGTTGCCGGCGAGCTCGGCGGCCATGACCACCGCGTCCGCTGCGGCTGCGGAAGCGTCTCCGGCATCGGCATCGGCGCCCGCAGCCGCAGGCGCAGCATCAGGCGCTTCCGGTTCTGTGACTGTGCCAGCGTCCGTCTCCGTGCCCGTCTCCGCACCGGCATCGGTGCCAGTGTCGGCATCGACCACTCCACCGGCATCCGCTGCGGGCGCGGCCCCGCCGGTTCCGGCGTCGCCGGCATCGGGCGTGGCACCGCGGTCCGCCCCGCCGGCTGCCACGACATCGGCCCCGCGTGTGCTGGCTACGACCACATCGGTGCCGGCCGTGCCGGCGCGCGCTGTTTCGGCGTCGCGGCGGTCGCCACTGGGCGCCGCAGGGGCGCCGGCACCGGCCGTGTCGCCATCGGCGCCGGTGTCGCCGCAAGACCCCGCGCAGGTTTCGGCCGAGAGTCCCGGCGGGCGCTACCTCGTCAATATCGGGCTGTTCGCGGTAGATGCCAATGCGCGCAAGGCCGAGGCCACGCTGCGTGGTGCCGGCGTGAGACTGCTGGTGCAGGAGCTCCAGACCCGCAATGGCAAGCGCACCCGGGGGCGCGCCGGCCCCTACCAGACCCTGTCCGAGGCCGAGGCCGCTGCCACCACGGTGCGGGCCCTGGGGCTGGAGGCGCAGGTGGCCCGCCAGCCGGCTGAAGCAGGCCGTTGACCGTGCCGTCCGGTGGCCTGCTTGCCCTA
>JANMZX010000157.1:0-12587 GCA_031383745.1 Rhodoferax sp.
GCGTAGAGAGCGAAGCGAACGCAGCGAGTTTGGCGATGCGGGCGCAAGAGCGAGCACCGCAAGGCAGTCTGCGCGTTCAGCGCCAGACCGCCACAGTGAAGCGCCGCGCGCTGTCCCCATGGGCCTTCGCCGCGCGCCAGCAAAAGTGCCTGGCGCGCCAACACGAATACCCGCGTACAACAACATCCGGTCACTTGCGAGCGTCAGCAACGGGCCGACAGCAGACCAGCACCGAATCACCAAGACAGTCCCTGAGCGGATCGTGAACAACCAACAGGAACCACTTCGATGACCCTACCGTCCCCAACCAGTGCGCCTGGAGCGCTTGCCCATATCAAGGTACTGGACCTGTCCCGCGTGCTGGCCGGGCCCTGGTGCACCCAGATGCTGGCCGATCTGGGGGCCGATGTGATCAAGGTGGAGCGCCCCGGTGAGGGCGACGACACCAGGCACTGGGGCCCGCCGTTCATGCAGGATGCGCAGGGCCACGATACCGACCAGGCAAGTTATTTCAACTGCACCAACCGCAACAAGCGCGGCATCACCCTGAACCTGGCCGATCCGCGCGGCCAGGCCCTGGTGCGCCAGCTGGCACTGCAAAGCGACGTGCTGGTGGAGAACTTCAAGGTCGGCGGGCTGGCCGCTTACGGCCTGGACTACGCGAGCCTCAAGGCCCTCAACCCGCGGCTGATCTACTGCTCCATCACCGGTTTCGGGCAGACCGGCCCCTACGCGGAACGTGCCGGGTACGACCTGATGATCCAGGCCATGAGCGGCATGATGAGCATTACCGGCCGCGCCGACGGCGTACCCGGAGGTGGGCCGCAACGCGTGGGCGTGGCCCTGACCGACCTGTTCACCGGCACATTCGCTGCCACGGCGATTCTGGCCGCCCTCGAGGTGCGCAATCGCACGGGTGCGGGCCAGCAGATCGACATGGCGCTGCTGGATGTGGGCATGGCGATCCTGGCCAACCAGGCCAGTGGTTTCCTCAACACCGGCAAGGTGCCGCAGCGCCAGGGCAACAGCCACCCGAGCCTGGCCCCCTACCAGGACTTCCCCACGCGCGATGGCTCGATGTTGCTGGCGATCGGCAACGACGGCCAGTTCGGCCGCTTTTGCGAGGCGGCCGGCAAACCCGAATGGAGCCAGGACGCGCGTTTCAAGGGAATGGCGGGCCGCGTCACCCACCGCGCGGCCCTGATCCCCCTGATGGAAGACGTCACGCGTACCCGCACCACGGCAGCCTGGATTGCACTGCTGGAAGACAAGGCGGTGCCGTGCGGGCCGATCAACCATATCGGACAGGCGTTCGACGATCCGCAGGTACGGGCACGCGGCCTGTCGGTCAGCCAGCAACGCGCGCCCGACCTGGTGGCGCGCGACGGTATCGCGGCAGTGGGCAGCGTGGCCAGCCCGATGCGGCTGGTGGACACACCGCCGGTGTTGCACAGGCCGCCACCAGCCCTGGGTGAACATACCGACGCGGTGCTGGCCGAACTCGGGCTGGACGCGGCAGCGGTAGCCGCGTTACGCGCCATTGGCGTGGTGTGAGTCAGCCTTAACCTTTGCTTTCACGCAACTGGGACGGTGTTTTTCCGAAGGCTGCCCGGAAGCTGCGCGCGAAGTGCGAGCGGTTGACAAAACCGCACTGCAGGGCAATGTCGCTGACCGGCGCGCGGGTGTGCAGCAGCAACTGGCGTGCGTTGGCCAGCCTAAGCTGGAGCGCGAAGCCCGCCGGGCTCAGGCCCAGTTCGGCCTTGAACAGGCGCTCCAGCTGGCGCGTGCCCAGGCCGACATGGCGCGCCACGAACTCGGGCGACAGCGGGTTGCCCAGGTTGCGCTCGATCAGCAACATCGCCTTGCGCACCCGCGCCTCGTCGGTCCTGTCCGTCAGCAGGGGCTGGGGTTGTGGCGCCTTCGATGGCAGCGGTGCTTCCTCGATCATGATGCGCAGCGCCTTGGCAGCACGCGCCGGCCCGCAGTGCCTGGCCACCAGGTGCGACGCCAGGTGCACGACGCTGGTACCGCCAGCGCAGGTCAGGCGGTCCTGGTCGATGATGAACAGCTCGTCCGAGCTGGCCTGCAACTGGGGAAAGCGGTCTTCGAACTGCGCGTAGTGGAACCAGCTCACGCAACAGCGCCGGCCTTGCAGCAGCCCCAGGCGGGCCAGCACGAAGCTTCCCGTGCACACACCGACCAGCGGCACGCCATGGTCTGCGGCCTGCCGCAGGTAGCCCAGGAGTGCACCGGGGACGGGAGGGCCGTCCAGCAGCCCGCCCACGACCACCACGTAATCATGCTGGCGCGGGTCGCCCAGCTCGGCAGTCGGCACCACCTCGATGCCGCAGCTGGAGCGCACCGGGCGCATGTTGTGGCTCAGCACCGACCAGGCGCAGTGGATAGGGCGACTGCGGTCGCCGTCGTCGGCGGCCAGCCGCAGGGTGTCGACGAAGGCGGAGAAGGCCAGCAGCGTGAAATGGGGCGCCAGTATGAAGGCGACCGACAACTTGCGTGTGGCCACCAGGCCACCGGGAGCTGGCGGATGCAACGGCCCTGTGTCGGCTGGCAGCGTCATGCGTTTGCTCAGCCCTCACCGAGCCCGCGCAAGGCCACGCTGCGCCGGCGCAGCATCTCCAGGGTCAGCAGCAGTGCGATGGCAAAGATGATCAGCACGAATGCGGCCGCCAGGATCGTGGGCGAGAGTTGCTCCCGCAGGCCCGACCCCATCTGCCGCGGCAAGGTGGTCTGCCCCGGGCCACCCAGGAACAACACGACGACCACTTCGTCGAACGAGGTGGCGAACGCGAACAAGGCGCCGGACAACACGCCGGGCCACACGATCGGAAGCATCACGCGACGGAACGCAACCACCGGCGACGCCCCGAGACTGCGGGCTGCGCGCAGCAGACCCATGTCGAACCCGGCCAGCGTGGCGTTGACCGTGCTGAGCACAAGCAGCACCGTGACCAGGCTATTGGTGATCGCCGACAGCCACACCGGATTGCCGAACAGGTCGGCGAACCAGCGCAGGCTGTATGCGCGGATCGGGGAATGAAAGTACGGCTCATGGTTGAAGGCCAGCGGAATGGCCACCCATACCGGTGCGAGCAGGAAGACCGGTAGGGCAGCACACAGCAGCCGCAGGGACTGGTAGCGCGTCTGTTTCAGGACATGGTTCGCGATGCGCAGCGGGTCGACGCAGGCGCTCAGGGCAATCAGCGAGAAATTGGGCACCACCACAAATCCAAAAGCCAGCGACTTCATGCACCGATGGTAGACGCCACCACGCCTGCGCGACCATGCGGTGCCCCTCCGCTCGTCGCCATAATCCGGTCATGACCAGTGCCCGGCCACTCGACCAGCGCCTCATCCTCTGGTTGTCGCTGCCGCAGCTGATCACCTGGGGTAGCGTTTTCTACACCTTTGCCCTGCTCGTCGAGCCGGTCGAGCGCGAACTGGGCCTGGGCCGCGCGCAGACATCGGTGGCATTCAGCCTGGCGCTGCTGGCCGAGGGGTTTTGTGCCTATCCGGTCGGGCGCTGGATCGATCGCGGCCATGAGCGCGCGGTGATGGCCGGCGGCTCCCTGCTGGTTGGAGCGGGCCTGCTGCTGCATGGCGTCGTCGACGGGCTGTGGACCTTTTATCTGGCCTGGACGCTGCTGGGCGTCGGCATGTCGGCCACCCTGTACGCCCCTGTCTTTGCGGTGGTGACGCGGCGTTTCCCGGACAACTTTCGCCGCGGCATCATCACCATGACGTTTCTCGGTGGCCTGGCCAGCACGGTGTTCATTCCGTTGACGGCCTGGCTGATTTCGGCATTTGGCTGGCGCCAGGCGCTCTGGTGTCTCGCAGCCCTGCAGTTTCTGGTGTGCGCGCCATTGCATGCCAGCTTGTTGCGAGGCGCGCCGGCAGGCCGGCACCGGTTTGGCGCGCACGCCGCTGCGGCCGACATCTCGTGCCACCTGACCAGTGCGCCGTTTCTGCTGATCGGTGTGTTTGTGGTGCTGGTGATGGCGGTGACAGCCGCCTTGCCGCCCCACATGGTGAGCATGTTGCGCGAGCACGGCATGCCCGAGAACTGGGTGATTGCGGTACCTGCCAGCATCGGTGTGATCCAGGTGGTGGGCCGCGCCTTTCTGTATTTCTTCGAGCAGCACTTCGACGTCCATCTGGCCAATCGCGTCATCCCCTGCCTGTTGCCCCTGGGACTGATGGCCCTGCTCGCGGCACCGTGGTTATGGGCGTACAACACGGGCCTGGGGGCGGCGCTGGTGATCGTGTTTGTGCTGTTGTACGGGATCGGCAACGGCATGAACACCATCGTCAAAGGGACGGTGATCGCCGAATATGTCGATCGCGACCACGTGGCCAGTCTCAACGGTGCGCTGGGAATACCCCTGGCGCTGGCCCGTGCCGCGGCGCCGCTGTCGCTGGGCCTGTTGTGGAGCCGCGAGGGCGGCTACAACGTCGGCTTGTGGATGCTGCTGGGCATCAGCTGCATCGGCGTGGCCGCCCTGCTGGTGGCCATGCGTCTGGCGCTGGCGGCGCGCCGCGCCGGCCAGCAGCCCTGACGCCCGCGCGCTGTTACTGCTTGGCCAGCGTCGTGCCGTCGACCTTGACGGTGTTGCCAACGGCCCAGCCCGGCTGCGCTTCCTGCTCGAAGGTCTTGACCGTGCCGTCCTTCATCTTGACGGTGGTGACCCAGACTTTCTTGCTGGTCATCTTTTTCTGGATCTCGTTGCCGATCACACCGCCGGCGACTGCGCCGCCCACCGTCGCCACGGTGTTGCCGGTGCCCTTGCCGACCTGGTTGCCCAGCACGCCACCAGCGACCGCGCCGCCCGCCACGCCCAGCATTCCGCCCTTGCCCTTGCGTTTTTCCTGCTTGACCGTCTGCACGGTGCCGCAGGTGTCGCACAGCGTGACGGCGATGGCCGCCGTCTTGGCCTTGTCCGTCAGGGCCTTGGCCTTGTCGGTCACCGACTGAACCGTCGTGGTTTGTGCCCAGCTGGAAGCCGCAGCAACCAAAAGGCCCGTGATCAGCAGTTTTTTCATCGCAAGTCTCCTTGAAGTACGTCCGGGATTAGACACGTGTTCAACGCGTCGGAGTACACATCGGAAGACCGCGAACTGTAAAGAACCTGCTGGAGATCACGGTTGCCCGCCTTCGGACGCCCGGGAGTCAGGCGCGGGTATTGCCTTGGGGTGCCTGCGGCAGCGCCGCGGGCTTCGGCAGCACCGGGGCGGGAGCCCACGCACGCTGGTCGGCAGAATGCAGTACGCCGCCATCCACCGTCACCTTGGCACCGACCGTGGCAGGGTTGGGCTGCTCCACGGTGCGGATGCTGCCGTCTTCCATGCGCACCTGCACCTGGTAGACGGTTTCCTTCTTCACGTTCTTCTCGATGGCATTGCCTGCCAGGCCGCCGCCGACGGCACCCAGGATAGTGGCCACCGCGCGGCCGCCGCCCTTGCCGATCTGGTTGCCCAACACGGCACCCAGCGCTCCACCGGCCACCACCCCCACGCCGCTGCCGGATTTGGCATTGCGCTGAACCGGGGTTACCGCTTCGACCGTTCCGCAGTTGACGCACAGCGGTTGCTGTTGCGCCACCGGTACCGGGCGGCTGGCGACCACGGCGGTGTCGGCGACCACCGAGGGTGTGCCGCTGGCCGGTGCAGCGCCGCCGTTACCGTTGGCCACCACGACCGGAGCAGGCGCCGGGACGGGCCCGGCCACCTGGACCGGGGCAGGCAACGCGGGCGGCTGCGCAATCCTGGTCGCGGGGCGGACCGGCGCGGGTTTGGCCGCCACGACCGGCGGCTTGGCCGGTGGTGCCACCAGGTCTTCGCGGTTGTTCAGCGACTCGGGGGGAGCCACCGCCGAGAACGGCGCCACCACGGACGGGGCGCTGTTGATGGCGGCGAGCGCCGCGTGCCCGTCGATCGGACGCGACTGCACAAAGACCAGGCTGGCCCCCAACGCCACTACGGCGACGCCGAGCACGCTCACGGCGGCCCACAGGGGTTTGGTGTTGGCGGCAGGTGCCGGCAGGGTATGGACGCTTGTGTTCATGGTGTTTCCTTTGAGTTTGATCAGCCGTAGGCATGCAACGGCTGGCAGGCCCAAAGGTAAACAAGCGCTGTCGAGAACACTGTTCTCGTTTGTAACGCCAGGTAAATTCGACGCCACTCCGATGCGCGAATGCGCACTAATTCACGAAACCCGCCCCGGCCTGCGGGGCGTGGACCATCAGGCCGTCGCCCGCGCTGGCAACACCCAGTTGTCGCGCGGGTAGTGGCAGGTGTACCCGTTCGGATAGCGCTCCAGGTAGTCCTGGTGTTCGGGCTCGGCAAGCCAGAAGTCGCCGACGGGTTCGACCTCGGTCACCACCTTGCCTGGCCACAGGCCGGAGGCCTGGACATCGGCAATCGTGTTGATCGCTTCCCGCTTCTGCGCGTCCGACACATGGTAGATCGCCGACCGGTAGGCGGTACCCCGGTCGTTGCCCTGGCGGTTCGGTGTGGTCGGGTCGTGGATCTGGAAGAAGAACTCCAGCAGCCTGCGGTAGCTGATGACCGCCGGGTCGAACACGATCTCGATGCCCTCCGCATGAGTGCCGTGGTGGCGGTAGGTGGCGTTGGGTACATCGCCGCCGGTGTAACCCACGCGGGTGGCCAGCACGCCGGGCATCTTGCGGATCAGATCCTGCATGCCCCAGAAACACCCTCCTGCCAGAACCGCCCGCTCGTGTGTTGCCATGTCAGACCTCCTTGATGTGATGGATTCAGAATTTCGCCCTCACGCGCCGCATCGGGCGTTGCGCAGTGTCGCGCAATTTCCGGGTCAAGTTGGGGCGGCGTGGGATGGGCCCTTGGTGCCATTGTGGTCTGGCCGTGAAGCCCTGTCCGTTTTGACGAAGGGGCACTGTGGGCACATAATATGTGTGATCAGTCTCTTTGGAGTTTGCGCATGAATATCACACTGTCGGTCGACGAGCAGGTTGCACTGCGTGCGCGGAAGGCCGCCCAGAACATGGGAAAGAGCCTGAATCAGGCAGTGCGCGACTACTTGGAGCAACTCGGCGGAGGTGCCCATCGTGGCGAGCAGTGGGCACAATTCGAGGCACGGTGTCTGCAGTCCAATGCAAAATTGAATGGTTGGACTTTCAACCGCGATGAAGCCAATACGCGCTGACTGATGGCCGCACGCAGCTTCATCGACACCAATGTCCTGATTTATGCCGAGGCCAACGACGCGCCTGTCAAGCAGCGTATCGCACTGGACCTTTTGCGCCGACTCTACGAGGAAGCCCAGGGCGTGTTGTCAACCCAGGTTCTCCAGGAGTATTGCAACGTCGCCCTCAAGAAACTCCGATTGCCGGCGCAACATGTCCGCGCCCAGTTGGATTTGTACGAGCAGTTTGAGGTAATTCAAGTGACGCCAGCGATCATTCATTCCGGGCTGGATTTGCACCAAACTCGCAGTATCGCTTTCTTCGACGCGATCATCGTGGCCACTGCGCAGACCGCGGGTTGCGCAATATTGCTGAGCGAAGATCTCAACGCCGGGGAAACCATGGCTGGCGTTCGCATCCTCAACCCGTTTGCAAACATCCCGTTGTGACGGCGCCGGGGCGCGGCGCGAACCGGTCAGCCCCTTACAGGTTCGAGCCCACCAGCCGTTTCAACTCTGCAGCCTCCATTCCTCGCCGTTTCACCATGTCCGCCAATTGGTCGTCCCCGATCTTGCCCACATTGAAGTACGTGCTTTCGGGGTGCGCCAGATAGAAACCACTGACACTTGCCGCGGGCATCATCGCCAGGCTTTCGGTCAGCTCCATGCCGATCTCGTCACAGCGCAGCAGCTCGAACATGGCCCGCTTGACGCTGTGGTCCGGGCAGGCCGGGTAACCGGGCGCCGGACGGATGCCACGGTACTTCTCGGCAATCAGGTCGTTGACGTCCAGCCGGGCTGTTTCGTCGGGTGCATAGCCCCACAGGTCGGTGCGTACGCGCTGGTGCATGTACTCTGCGAAAGCCTCGGCCAGCCGGTCAGCCAGGGCCTTGAGCATGATGGCCGAGTAGTCGTCGTGGTCGTCCAGGAAGTACTGCTCCTTCTTGTCCACGCCAATGCCGGCGGTGACCGCGAACAGGCCGATGTAGTCGTGCAAGCCACTGTCTCGCGGCGCGATGAAGTCGGCCAGGCAGCGGCTTGGGCGTATCACCCCGTCGATCACCTGCTTCTCGGTCTGCTGGCGCATGCCGTGCCAGGTCATGGCGACGTCGGTGCGGCTGTCGTCGGTGTAGATCGCGATGTCGTCGTCGTTCACCGTGTTGGCAGGGTACAGGCCGACCACGGCGTTGGCGGTGAGCCAGCGGCCCTCGACCAGGCGCTTGAGCATGCGCTGGCCGTCGGCATACACGCGCACTGCCTCGGTGCCGACCACTTCGTCCTTCAATATGGCGGGAAACGGACCCGCGAGGTCCCAGGTCTGGAAGAACGGGCCCCAGTCGATGAACTTCGCCAGCTCGGCCAGGTCGAAGTTGCGGAACAGGCGCTTGCCGGTGAATTTCGGTTTCGGCGGCGTGTAGGCGGCCCAATCGAGCGGCGTCTTGTTGGCGCGCGCGCGCTCCAGCGACCACATCGGTATCTGCTTCTTGTTGGCGTGCTGGTGGCGCACTTTGTCATAGTCGGCGCTGAGTTCGGCCAGGTATTTGGCAGCGTTGTCCGACAACAGGCTTTGCGCCACACTCACGCTGCGCGACGCATCGGGCACATAGACGACCGGCCCGTCGTAATGCGGCGCGATCTTCACCGCGGTGTGCACCCGGCTGGTGGTGGCGCCGCCGATCAGCAGCGGTATCTTGCGCAGGCGGAAGTGCTCGTCCTTCTGCATCTCGCCGGCCACGTACTGCATTTCCTCCAGGCTGGGCGTGATCAGACCCGACAGACCGATGATGTCGGCGCCCTCGACCTTGGCCTTGGCGAGGATCTCGTGGCAGGGAACCATCACGCCCATGTTGACCACGTCGAAGTTGTTGCATTGAAGCACCACGGTGACGATGTTCTTGCCAATGTCGTGCACATCGCCCTTGACGGTGGCGATCACGATCTTGCCCTTGGTCTTCACATCTTCGCCAGCCTGCTCCTGCAGGCGTTTTTCTTCCTCGATGTAGGGGATCAGATGCGCCACCGCCTGTTTCATCACGCGCGCGCTCTTGACCACCTGGGGCAGGAACATCTTGCCCTGGCCGAACAGGCCGCCGACGATGTTCATGCCGTCCATCAGCGGCCCTTCGATCACATGCAGCGGCCGCCCTGCCCGGGCCAGCACCTCCTGGTAGGCCTCTTCGGTGTCGCTGACGATGAAGTCGGTGATGCCGTGCACCAGTGCATGCGACAGGCGCTGCCCGACGCTGGCCGGCGCGTCCGGCGTGCCGCGCCACTCCAGCCGTCGGCTGTCGTCCTTGGACGCACCCTTGGCGGATTCGGCGATCTCGACCAGGCGCTCGCCCGCGTCGGGCCGGCGGTTCAGCACCACGTCCTCCACCCGTTCGCGCAGCACCGGTTCCAGGTCGTCGTACACGCCCACCATGCCGGCGTTCACGATGCCCATGTCCATGCCGGCTTGAATGGCGTGGTACAGGAACACGGTATGGATCGCCTCGCGCACCGGGTCGTTGCCACGGAACGAGAAACTCACGTTGCTCACGCCGCCCGACACCTTGGCACCCGGCAGATTGGCCTTGATCCAGCGCGTGGCCTCGATGAAATCGACCGCGTAGTTGTTGTGCTCCTCGATGCCGGTGGCGATGGCAAAGATGTTTGGGTCGAAGATGATGTCCTCGGGCGGAAACCCGACCTCGTCGACCAGGATGCGGTACGCGCGCTGGCTGATCTCGGTCTTGCGCTGGAAGGTGTCGGCCTGGCCCTTTTCGTCGAAGGCCATCACCACGGCGGCGGCGCCATAACGGCGCAGCAGCTTGGCCTGCTGGCGGAAGGCCTCCTCGCCCTCCTTCATGCTGATCGAGTTGACGATCGCCTTGCCCTGCACGCAACGCAGGCCGGCCTCGATCACGCTCCATTTGGACGAGTCGATCATGATCGGCACGCGCGAGATGTCGGGCTCGCTGGCGATCAGGTTCAGGAAGCGCACCATGGCCGCCTGGCTGTCGAGCATCGCCTCGTCCATGTTGATGTCGATGATCTGCGCGCCGTTCTCCACCTGCTGGCGCGCCACCGCCAGTGCCTGCTCGAACTCGCCGTTCAGGATCATGCGCGCGAACGCCTTGGATCCGGTGACATTGGTGCGTTCGCCGATGTTGACGAACAGCGAACTGCTGTCGATGGTGACCGGCTCCAGGCCGGACAGGCGCATCGGCTCGACCGCGCAATGGGTGGAAATGGGGGTGTCGGTCGTCATGGCTCGCCCTGTGAGTGTTGGCGAGGCTCGTTGTGAGCCACGCGAAATTCCGTACAGCGAGCGTCGTTGTTGCACCCAAGCCTGGCGGGGCCGCCGGATTCCGGCTGGTTGGTCCCGCTGCAACGCTCCTTGGGCGATTGGATTTTAGCCCCCGTGGGAAGATGCCTGACGCGGCAGACCGCCCCCACAGGTGGTTCGGTCGATAGCCTACAGGCGCGAAGCTGCTTGCGTCATATGCGCAACGGCATGGACCAACATCGGGACAGCCTCGTGTGCGGCTTGCAGGGCCTGCGCCGGTTCGGCTGGGTCGCGCACATATTCGTGGATCATGCGGTTGCGCAATTTTCGAACGAGCAGCCAGTCGTCAACCGATGTGAGCCAGGCAAACCGCTCGGCCTTGCCCAGGTTGTCAAGGGCCGGGCCAATGGGCTCAGCCAAATTCTTGAGCAGCTCGGGCAGGAGTTTATCGGCCAGGGTGTCCTGCAGCCGACCGAAGCGCGCGACAAAAGCATCGACACGTTCGCCCAGGTCGGCATCGAAGCGCAGCGACAACACGCGCGCGGGGCTCATGGGTTGCTGGAACAATCGACCATCCGTGAGTTGCAGTTGGGCGCACTCCAGCGCCACGGTTTCCAGCAGGAATTGCAGCTTGTCCCCCATCACAACATCACTCCGTGCGCACGCGCGGCGGCGTGCACTGTCTGAGAGGGCGTGAGCGGATCGACCAGCACAACGTCGATCTGACGCCCGCCGAGTTGCCGCTCGATGCTGGCAGCCAACCGCGCCGCCGCCACTGCACGGTTGGGCAGGGGGGTTGGCGTCTCGATGAACAGGTCGATATCGCCCCCGCGCGCGTGGTCGTCAACGCGCGAACCAAACAGCGTGACGCGGGCATCGTCGCCCAGCACCTGCGCTGTGACACGCTTGATCACGGCAATGTGGTCGGGTTGCAGTCGCATGATTCCATTTTGCCTTGAATGGCGTGCCAACAGGCAAATCGAATGAACACGGGCCACCGGCACCGATCGGCCAGGGCGTCTGGTTCATACGGACGCTGATGTCCTACACCTCACAGGTGTCAATCACGGTGTCGCACAGTACCTTCGCACCTGCCAGTGCTGTTGCGCGCTTCTTGCGCAGCGCGTCCGCGAATTCATTCGGCAAATTGGTATCAACGAAAGTTCTCAACGCTCCGGCATTCGCCTCGTCGCGGTCAAAGCCGAAGTCGGCAGGCCACGGTGCGCGGTACCTGCGCGCAACCTGTAGTTGCTCCAGTATTGCGGGCTGGCGCTCGACTGTCACACCGGCTGGCTGACGGGCCTTGCGCTTCGCCGGCGGCAGCAACAACGCGTCACCATCCGAAATCCCGAGCTCCTGCACCAGGGCGACGGGTAGTCGCACTGCCAGGCTGTTTCCCCATTTGGCGACTCGCAAGCTGGATCTCTTTGCAGGCGCCCACCCAGCGCCGTATCAATTTGTCCTGAAATTCCGACACCGCCCGCCTGCTTGAACAACATGGCGAAAACCGCCGATCCGCCGCTGGTGCGAGCCCACAGTTGCCTTACCTGCCCCTTTTCGGTCTCCCTCGGCACACTTTGAAGAAATGCAGCCACGCTCCATGGTTGCACGTGGGCGCACACGCTTTACCTGCCCGCCCGCGCCGCCGCCGTTCAGGCCGCGCGCGCGAACACCCCCGGGCCACCCAGAACGCGGGTGCCCAGTGAACCAACCGCCGCGCAGATCGCGCCTATATGCTCTGGCGTGGTGCCGCAGCACCCCCCCACGATGTTCACCAGCCCCTGCTCCGCGAATTCGCGCAATAACCTGGACGTGACCTCGGGCGTTTCGTCGAAACCGGTTTCCGACATCGGGTTGGGCAGGCCGGCATTCGGATAACAACTTATGAAGGTGTCGGGCGCGACCCGGTTCAGCTCCTGGATGTAGGGCCGCATCAGCGCCGCACCCAGCGCGCAGTTCAGCCCCACGGCCAGCGGCCGGGCGTGGCGCACGCTGTACCAGAAAGCGGTTACGGTCTGCCCGCTCAGGATCCGGCCGGACGCATCGGTCACGGTGCCGCTGATGATGAGCGGCAAGCGTTCGCCCGAGTGGTCAAAGTACTCATCAATCGCGAACAGCGCAGCCTTGGCGTTGAGGGTG
>JANMZX010000233.1:0-5814 GCA_031383745.1 Rhodoferax sp.
GGAGGACCGGTCATTCGTGGCAGTGATCTAGAGGGGTTGCGTCGGTCACTCAAGTTGCGGGAATAGTTTCGTCTACCGGCTGGCTGGAACGCAGCGGGAGCCGGCATTCGCCAACGGCTGGTTCTGGACGTCCCAATTCCAGCACATTGATTGCCAGTGCGAGTTGAGCATGACGGTATCGCCTCCACGAGTAGCGGAAAAGCAAGGTGGCACACGCTGGTGGCCATGTTCTGGATGACGATGCGTTGCACAGACATTGCTGGTGCAGGACAGGCGCGGTTGACCTACTGGACATGTTCACCCGTGTCACGCCGGTTTCGAGAAAATCCTGGACACCCGGACTCGGCGATACTCTGGGAACCAAAGTACAAATACCGCCAGAGATGCGCTTGTCAATTTCACTGTTGCAAGTTTTGTTGCCCGTGCGTATTGAGCCGCCGAAGGAAGGGATGTGAACAACTGTCCGCCGATCCGAGAACCTTTCCGCATGCGTGTCGATCAGGATCTGGTTGACCGGATCGCATCGGTGGGCTTGCCAGGGCGCACTCACTTGCCCTATCTGGCGCTACTGCTGGGCATTGGCACAGGTGTGGCCACGTCGTTGTACACGCTCACCGTCACCGAAAGTCTGCCGTTCCAGTTGGTCAACGCTCTGTTCCTGGCGTTCTGGCTGGTGCAAGCCGGGATGCTGGCGCACGACCTCTATCACCAGCAGGTGTTTGTGTCACCGCGGGCCAACCGGTTGTGTGGTGCCATGATGTTCTCGCTGTTCGCCGGCGTTTGCGGTGAGGGCTGGTACGTATTGCACAGCAAGCATCATGTGTACGTGAACAACGCCCGGCTGGATTCGGACCTAGACCCGCCATTCATCTTCTCCGAGCACCAACTGGCCGTGAAGCCGGCCGCCGTCACCAAGCGCATTCTGCCGTGGTAGCATGTGCTGTTCTTCGCCACGCTGCCGCTGGTGTACGTGTACCTCAAGGTCTGGTCGCTGTTCTACATCCGCAAGAACCCCACGCCGGGCACGATGCTGGACTCGATGCTGATCGTCATTCACAGCGTGGTGCTGATCGGCATGCCGTTTTGGTTCCTGCCACCGCTCACGGCGACGCTGTTCCTGCTGACTGTGGGTGCCACAACGGGCTTTTATGCCGGCACCGTGTTTGCGCCCAACCACAAGGGCATGCCCATCGTCACCGGCGACCAGCCCGCCACGTGGCAGCAACAGATAGCACTCACGCGCAATTTGAGACCAGGCTGGGTGAGGTTCTTCCTGTTGGGTGCGGTGCATTACCAGATCGAGCACCACCTGTTCCCCAGCATGTCGCGCTTCAACCAGGCCCGCATCCACCCCGTCGTGAAGCAGTTCTGTGCGGAGCGCGGCCTGCCTTACCACGAGTGTGGGTACTTCGGCTCGATGAGGGAAATCTACCTGGCGCTCAAGCGGGAGTCGCTGCTGCATCGCTAAGCCGGACTACAGCGCGTGACGGCTAAGCGCGCTGAAGGTGGCACAAGGCTACTTCTTTGCCGGACACCAGCTTGAGCAACTCGGCCCGCCGGCTGGTTGTGCTGGCCCCAACACCGCCTATTCTTCGAGTCGTCGGTCATCTGCCAGAATATCCCGCACGGGTCGTACGCCGTGCATAGGCGGGGTAGCAAATTCAGATTCAACGACCGGTATCAGGTGGGCGTTTCTAGTCGTCATAGGTCTGGACTCAGTCTGTTGGAGCCTGTCGAGTGAACAAGCGCCAAATTCCCGGGGCACTGACGCCGATAGACTGAGTGTTGACCTGTAACCGCGGGAACTGATCGCCGGAAAGCTGACGCTCAAACCGCCGGTTCTCAGGCAGCAAAGGGGAGACATTCTCAGGGCTGCGCGAATACTGGCGGCTGGTCAACAGTCTTCAGCGTGATTCGGTTGCCGCCAGCGTGCTTGGCTTCATACATCAACTGGTCAGCCCGGCGAAGCATTTCGCCAAGGTCAGCAGGGATGCGCTGGAACACACAGGCACCGATGCTGGAAGTGACTGGCATGTCGCGTGCGACAGCAGCAGAGGCGATATCGTCACGGATGTGACCCAGGACGCTGGCCGCACCGAGTTCATCGGTGTCCGCCATCAGGATCACGAACTCATCGCCACCCACACGCGCGGCGATATCGGTACGTCTGAGGCGTCGCCTCAGTACCGCGCCGACATCCGCAAGAATGGAATCGCCCGCCGCGTGCCCCTTGGTATCGTTGACTTTCTTGAAATGGTCGAGATCAACCAGAGCAAGGGCAGTACTGGAGCGTGACCTACGACTGCGTGCAAATTCCACCTCGGCACGATCGGCGAGCCCGCGTTTGTTCAAGAGGCGTGTGAGTGGATCAGTGCGCGCCATCAGTTGTTCTTCGAGGAGTACACCGTGGTAGCTCGACACCAGTCCCGCAATGGTCACGAAAGCGATCAGTTGAACCAGCGCGTTGACGATGTTGATCAGGGCCGGAAAACTGTCCATGCCGGCACCCCAGTTTGCACCCAGCCACACGACCGCGCACAGGCCGGCTACCGAGTAGCCCGTCGAACTGTTGGCGCGCCAACTCACCATGGCGATTGGCACGAAATACAGAGGAAAAATTCTTAGCTCAATGCCGGTCAGGTAGTCCGCCCAGCCAATGAGCGCAACGGCTAGCACGGCGGCAACAAGCACGGTACTCGGCTTGACGTGGCCAAGCCACTTGAGCTTCAGATCTGGCAGATGGCTGGCGGGCACGGCGTGAAATTGGCGGCTATAGGGATCGAGGTTCCCGCAAGACATGACATGTGCCGGAAGATGCTACGCGCACGGTCGTCGAGCGGAACTCTATCACGTGACTCAAGCAACGGCATCTAGCCTTGCAGCTCAGTACCTTGGCGCTGGAACTGATGGTCATACCCGCCTCATCACGGACTTCATGAGCGCGCACGACTATTTCTTCGCCTTCGCCTGCAAAGGGCCGTAGGGTCTGCCCATCATGGAACGCGCTACTTCGAGAACCAACCGGAGATGCGCTGGCCCACGCGCTGCAGGAATCCAGCGCGCTCGATGCTGGCGAGCGCGACGACCGGTGCCTCCCCGAGTGGCTTGCCGTTGGCCGTGGCGACGACCTTGCCGATCACGGCACCCTTGGCGATCGGCGCCTCCAGGCCCGGGTTCAGAGAGACCGAGGTCTTGACCGCGGCGCCTTGTCCCTTGGGTATCACCAGCGTCCACGACTGTGCAACTCCCGCCGCTACATCGGGCGCCACGCCGTATAGCACCTTGGCGGTCGCCAGCGTCGCGTCTGCCTGGGCAGGGGTCGCTTCCTCGAAATTGCTGTAACCCCAGTTGAACAGCACCCGGGTCTGGTCAGCCCGGGCTTTCGCGCTGTTCGCGTTCATGACGACCGAGATCAGGCGCATCCCGTTTCGCTTGGCCGATGCGGTCAGGCAATACCCGGCTTCCTCCGTGTGCCCCGTCTTGAGTCCGTCGACGGTCGGATCGGTGTACAGCAACGCATTGCGGTTGCCCTGTTTGATGCCGTTGTAGGTGAAATCGCGCTCCGCGTAGATCGGGTAGTACTCGACGCTGTTGCGGATGATGGCCTGCGCGAGCACGGCGAGGTCGCGTGCCGAAGCCTTGTGGTTCGGACCTGGCATACCTGCTGAATTTTCGAAGCGGGTACGCGTCATTCCAAGCTTCGCCGCCTCTGCGTTCATCATCACGACGAAACCGGGTTCCGAGCCGCCTATGTGCTCGGCCAACGCCTTGGAGGCGTCGTTCCCGCTGGCGATGACGACCCCGCGCAGCATGTCGATCAAGGTGGCTTGCGCGTTGAGCGGAACGAACATGCAACTGTCGCCATCCTTGCCGCCGCGGCACCAGGCGCTCAGGCTCATCGTCACCGGCTCGCTGGGCTTCAGCTTGCCGCTCTTCAGCCCTTGCTCCACCAGGTAGCTGGTCATCATCTTGGTGAGAGACGCGGGCGGAAGCGGTTCGTCCGGATTGGACGAGGCGAGGATCTGCCCGGTGTTGAAGTCCATCAGGACCCACGCCTTGTTTGCGAGCACGGGCACCGAGAGTCCGTTCGCGTCGGTGGTCATCGCGGGTTCGGCAGATGCGGCCGGCTTAGGCTTCTGCGCTGCTGCGCGGGGCTTGGGATGCGTTGCGCCGGAAGCAGGCCCAGCCAAGCCGACAAGGATCGCTGTTGCAAGGATGGAAGGCAGCAGAGGGGAAGTGCGGAGACGGAGGGTCATGGAGAGATGCGTCCTGAAGAAGCCAGTATGTTGCTCACCAGCAGCCAGGGACGGCAAAATCTGGTTCGATGTGCCTGGCTGTGCGCGACAGGGGGCCGCGCGTGGATCATGTGCAATTGTCGCGGATCTGCATGTCCCGCTGGGTCGGCTGGTGGCTGCGATCCGCCGACAGGTCTCGGATGGTGTCTTCTTGACGGATGACACGAGCGCGAATGCCGTCACCCGATGGCACCCGCACGAACGCCAGTCGGCACAGGCGGCTGGCCCGGACCAGCCTACTGCCGCGCCATCTCCACCAGCGCGATCCTGTCGTAGTCGAGTTCCTGCTGCGGGTCGAGGGTGAATTCCACCCGGTACAGTTTTGCGCCGCGCAGGCAGAACGGCGCCGCATAGTGCGATACCGGGCTGCCCCGGTCCAGCCCGATGTCCAGCCCGCTGAAGGAAACCTGGGAGTTCAGGCCGACTCGGCCCATGTCGAGGCTGCCGGCCGCCGCACCATCGACCAGCAGCGTGGCCACCCGTTTGGAGGGAAGCACCGTCATGCCCATCACCGGCAGCACGATGCGGATCCACGGCCCGAGGTCCATGCGCACGCCCAGCACATGGTGACCGGGGGCGACCGGGCGGTCCGAGCGCAGCAGGTGGTGCACGTTGCCCACGTTCACGTCGTGCACCAGATGGCCGCCCTGCAGGTACAGGCTGTAGCCGCCGGTGGCGTCGCCGTGGGCCACCAGCACGCCTTCGGCGGCCGGGTTGTCGATGCGCACATGGGCGTCTATGCGGTAGGCGCGGCTGCGCACGTCGGGCGCGACCTCGTTGGGCAGGTGGCCCATGCCGGCATGCATCGTGAAGCGGGTGCGCCGGCCGTGGAAGCGCCGCCCGTTTTCGGCAAAACGCGGGCCGAAACGGTCGTCCAGCGGCAACACCTGGCTGGCCTCGGCCTCGCGCCACCACAGGGCCTTGAGCGCCTCCAGCCGCTCGGGATGGTTGCCGGCCAGATCGTTGTTTTCCGCAAAGTCCTGCGCCAGGTGGTAGAGCTCCCACACGTCCTGCTCGAAGGGGGTGCCCACGGGGTGGAACGCCACCGCCTTCCAGCCTTCAGACCAGATGCCGCGGTGGCCGAACATCTCGAACAGCTGCGCGCCGCGGCGCGGCAGCGCATCGGCGTCGCGCAGGCTGGGCGCAAAGCTCTCGCCGGTCATCGGCTTCACGGCATGGCCGTCCACCTGCGTGGGCGCCGGCAACTGCAGCAGGTCGAGCAGCGTGGGCGCGAGGTCGCGCACATGGCAGAACTGGTGGCGCAATTCGCCGCGTGCCGCAACGCCTTTCGGCCAGGACACGACCAGCGGGTCGCGGATGCCGCCGCCGTGGGTGTTCTGCTTGTAGCGTTTGAGCGGCGTGTTGGCGGCCATCGCCCAGCCGTGCGGAAAGTTGGTATGGGTGTCGGGGCCGCCGATGTCGTCGATGCGCGCGATCTTCTCGGCCATAGGCTCCGGCCGCATGTTGAAGGGGCCCATGGCGTTGACGAAGCCCTGCGGACCGCCTTCCTGACTGGCAC
>JANMZX010000236.1:0-3177 GCA_031383745.1 Rhodoferax sp.
GCCAGGTTGCCGGCGTCGTCGAGCCCCGAGTTCAGCCCACGCACGCCGAAGATCGGCACCAGGTGTGCCGCGTCGCCGGCGAACAGCACCCGCCCGTAGCGATACGCGTCCAGCGTCAGGCACTTGGCGTTGTAGAGCGAAATCCACAGCACCTCCCAGGGCGCGTCCTCGCCGATCATGGACAGGTGGCTTTGCACCCGCGGCAGCACGTTCTCGGGACGCACCGCCTCGGCCGGATCCTCGTCGGCGCGTATCTGGTAGTCGATGCGCCAGACGTCCTCGGGCTGCCGGTGCATCAGCAGCGTGGACCCGGGGTTGCTGGGCGGGTCGAACCAGGCCAGCCGCTCCACGGCCCGGCGCGACTTCTGGCGAATGTCCACGATGACATAACGGCCTTCGTATTCGATGCCCCGCAGCGCCAGCCCGAGTTGTTCGCGCACCGTGCTGCGGCCACCGTCGCAGGCGACCAGCCAGTCCGCGTGCACGGTGCGGGCGCCGGCGGGTGTCTGTACCAGCACCTCGACCTGCCGGTCAGTGGCGCGCACCTGTTGCACCCGGCTGCCCCATCGCACGTCGGGCGGCGCCGGCGTGGTCTGTCCCGCCTCATGGACGAACTGCTCCACGAAATACTGCTGGATGTTGAGCATCGGCGCGAAGCGTTGCGTGGGTTCGGACGGCATCTCGAAATGCAGCACCTCGCGGTCCCGGTAAAAACTGCGCCCGCCGACCCAGGACAAACCCTTGCGCACCAGCGGTGCGTCGGCGCCGACCCAGCCCAGGATTTCCTGCGAGCGGCGCGACATGCAGATGGCCCGGCTGCCGGTGCAATACCCCGCGTCGGCTTCGACCACCAGGCTGGCGACACCATGCCGGGCCAGCAGTGCTGCAAGGGTGAACCCCACCGGGCCGCCGCCGGCGATCAGCACCGGCACATGCTCGGGCAATGCGTTGGGTGTGTCGGGCATGTCTGGTTTCCTGTTGCATGAGATGGGTCAACAAAATTAGAGCACGCCGGCGGGCCAGGCAGGCGGGCTGCTAAGCTGCCGACCATGCTCAATTTCCTCCCGCCCCTGCTCGTGGGCCTGATTGCCGGCCTGCTGATGGTGCTCAACGCGCTGTTCTGGGTGCCGATCCTGCTGGTTTTCGCGCTGCTCAAACTGCTGGTGCCGATCCATGCGTTCCGCCTGGCGGTGGCCCCGGTGCTGCTGGCGATCGCCGAGGCCTGGATCTCCTGCAACAGCGCCTGGATGGCGCTGACCCAGCGCACCCGCTGGGATGTTGCCGGCCTGGACGGCCTGGACTACCGCAGCTGGTACATGGTCAACTGCAACCACCAGTCGTGGGTCGACATCCTGGTGTTGCAGCACCTGCTGAACCGGCGCATCCCGCTGCTCAAGTTCTTCCTCAAGCAGCAGCTGATCTGGGTGCCGGTGATGGGCCTGGCCTGGTGGGCGCTCGACTTCCCCTTCATGCGCCGGCACGGCGCCGAGTACCTGCGCAAGCACCCCGAGATGCGTGGCAAGGACCAGGAAACCACGCGCAAGGCCTGCGAGAAGTTCGCGCTGGTACCCACCAGCGTGATGAACTTCCTGGAGGGAACCCGCTTCACGCCAGAGAAACACGCGCGGCAGCAATCGCCCTATGTGCACCTGCTCAAGCCCAAGGCGGGCGGCCTGGCGCTGGCGCTGGATGCACTGGGCGACAAGTTCCAGGCGATCCTGGACGTGACCATCGTCTACCCGGACGGCCGACCCACGTTCTGGCATTTCCTGCAGGGTCGCATGCGCGGTGTCACGGTGCGGGCCCGGCTGCTGCCACTGCCCAGCCACCTGGACCTGTCGAACTACAGTACCGACTCGACCGTGCGGGCGGTGTTCCATACCTGGGTGCAGCAGATCTGGCAGGAGAAGGATGCACAGATCACCGAACTGCTGCTGCCCGCCGCCGCAGCGCCGCGGTGAACCTCGGCGTACAAGCCGTCAATGTGCGGCCGCTTCGCCCCACAGCTGCTTGAGGCGCCCGTCGCGCCCGCAGCTGGTGCGGTAGTACTTGTAGCGTACCGGGTTCTTGAGGTAGTAGTCCTGGTGGTAGTCCTCCGCCGGATAGAAGCGGCTGGCCAGCAGCACCTCGGTCACGACCGGCTCCTTGAACGGCTTGGCTTTTTCCAGCGCGGCGCGCGATGCCGTGGCGACGCGCAGTTGCTCGGCGTCTTGCGCGAAGATCGCGGTGCGGTAGGGCGAGCCGGCGTCGCAGAACTGCCGGTCCCGGGTGGTCGGATCGATCGTGCGCCAGAAATGTTGCACCAGTTTCTCGTAGCTCACCCGCGCCGGGTCGAACACGATCTCCACCGCCTCGGCGTGCCCGGTGGTGTGGGCCGAAACCTGCTCATAGGTGGGGTTGGGCGTCTTGCCGCCGGTGTAGCCCGAGGTGGTGGAAATCACGCCGGGCACCTTGTCGAAGTCGGACTCCACGCACCAGAAGCAGCCCCCGGCGAACACCGCCTTGGCGGTTGGCCCGGCGGCACGGCCGGGCGCTGCCGCACCCGCCAGCAGCAGGGCCAGGGAAAGACAACGGGCAATCACGCTGGGGCGGAGAAGAGGCATGGTGGATCCGATCAGGACAGGTACAAAATAGGCACTGCGGGTGGGTCGCGCTCCGCGCTGCATTCTTACTGCAACTTCACCAAACGTACCACAGCATGAAAACCGATCTTCTTGTCCGCGGTGGCCTGGTGGTCGACGGCACTGGCGCCGCCCCGCGCCACGCCGATGTCGGCATCCTGGGCGGCCGTATCGCCTACGTGGGCCGGGCGGCGGGCGTCGTCGCCAGCCGCGTCATCGACGCCGACGGCATGGTGGTGTCACCCGGTTTCATCGACATCCACACCCACTCCGACATCAGCCTGCTGCAGGACGGGCGGGCCCAGAGCAAGGTCAGCCAGGGTGTCACCACCGAGGTTACTGGCAACTGCGGCTTCTCGCCGTTCCCGATCAACCCGGACCACCTGCAGCTGCACCTGGACCTGCTCGCCGGCATTGGCGACGACGCGATGGAACTGGCCTGGACCGACCTGGACGGCTACCGGGAGGCGGCCGAGTCGCGCGGCATCGCGATCAACATCGCCCCGCTGGTCGGCCACGGCGCGCTGCGCATCGCCGCCATGGGTGTCGACAGCGG
>JANMZX010000265.1:0-2642 GCA_031383745.1 Rhodoferax sp.
CCAGAGCACGGCACCGATTCACGCCATGCAGCATGCGCCGCCGCCCGCGCAGGCAACGGCCCTGTGCCGGCGCCCCGAAACTGCACTGACTGCCGGAATGGATCCATCCGGGGCAGGAATCCCCTGCTTATCCGGGGTTCAACCGCTGGCCGAGCGCCGCGTCGGAACGTATAGTGAAAGTGGGCGCTGCGTATGCTCCGTACAGCCCGCCGGGCGGCTCGATGTGTTCAGGGTTCGCAACCGTCCTTGTCGTCCGCAACCGCACCCAACTCGAGGCCATCCCACCATGCGCGCACCATCCAGGCCGATCAACGAAGCCCAGAGGCTCGACACCCTTCGTTCACTCCATGTGCTGGACACTGCCCCGGAGGAACGTTTCGATCGCCTGACGCGGCTGGCCAAGCGCCTCTTTGGCGTGCCGATCGCCCTGGTCAGCCTGGTCGATGCCAACAGGCAATGGTTCAAGTCCTGTGTTGGCCTGGACGCGACCGAGACCCCGCGCGACATCTCGTTTTGCGGGCATGCCATCCTGGAAGACCATATTCTGGTGGTGCCCGACGCAACGGCCGACGACAGATTTCATGACAACCCCCTGGTCACCGGGGCGCCCAACATCCGCTTCTACGCCGGCTGCCCGCTGACGGTCGTGAACGGCAGCAAGTTGGGCACCCTGTGCCTGATCGACGTGAATCCGAGAGAGATGTCCGAGGACGACCTCGAGTTGCTGCGGGATCTGGCGCGCATGGCCGAGCAGGAGTTGTCCGCGGTGCAGTTGGCGACCACCGACGAGTTGACCAGGATATCGAACCGCAGGGGCTTCGAAACGCTGGCCAATCACACGCTGAACGTCTGCCTGCGGCTGGAGCGGGCCGCCACCGTGCTGTTCTTCGACCTGAACGGATTCAAGGCCGTGAACGACACTTTCGGTCACGCGGAGGGCGACCGCGCGCTGGTCCTGTTCGCGGAAGTCCTGGTCCACTGCATGCGGCACAGCGACGTGGTGGGCCGGCTGGGTGGCGACGAGTTCGTCGTCCTGTTGACGAGCGCCACGGCTGCCGAAACCCAGGCCATCCTGGGCCGGATGCAGGAAGAACTGACCCGCAGGAACGAGGAAGCCAGACGCGGCTACGACATCCGGTTCAGCGTGGGCATGGTCGAATTCGACCTTGACACCCACAAGGACATCCAGGGTGTGATGGCGGCAGCGGACGCCGCCATGTACCAGGACAAGCTCAAGTCGAAGGCGGCGCAGGCTTGACGCGCGCCGCAAACAGCCCGAGGTGACGGCGGCGACCGCGCAGAAAGCCGTCGTGAGCCGGTGCAGCGGCCCCTGGATCCGGACCCCGCCCGCTTTCGTTGCCCCGGTTCTTTCTTCTTTCTCTTTCTGTTATCCAGGGGCGGCCTCGGGTTTCCCAATCGAGCCCGGAGCGGCCGCCAGCGGGCGTACGTCGCAGTTGGCCCGCGCCGGGTCGCCATTCCGGTCGATCAGCCGGAAGTCGCTGGGCGCGTCCAGCGCCAGCAGCGGGTGGTGCCGAGTGCCGCGGGTGTCGTGCATGCCCTGGCCCGGAGCTCAGGGGATCACAGCATCCAGGTGGTGGATCAGGCGGTCGATCTCCTGGGCCGTGTTGTAGTGCGCGATGGACACGCGGACCACGCCGCCCTGGGCATCCAGCCCCAGCGCCTCGATCAGCCGCCTGGCATAGAAGTCCCCGAAACGGATACCGATGCGGAACTGGTCGACATGGCGCACGATCGATTCCGACATCCGGCCGGTGACCATGAAACTGACCGTCGGAACGCGGCCGCTCGCCGCCGCGCCGGGCAGCCCGATGATGCGCACGCTCTTCTTGCCGCGCAGGTAGGCCAGCAGGCGCTCGGCCAGCGCGTCCTCGTGGCGCTCGAAGGCGTCGAACGCGGTCTGCATTTTCTGGCGCGCCGAGCCGGTGCCGCCGAGCATGGTGCCGACATCGGTCAGGTACTCGTTGATACCCACGCAGCCGTAGGACAACTCGTAGTTGACGTTGCCGGGCTGCAGCTTGTAGGGGATCACCTCCGGCCCGATGAAATAGTGGTTCAGGCTGGGCAACTGCAGCAGCAGTTCGCGGCGGCCCCACAGCACCGCGTAATGGGGGCCGAACACCTTGTAGAAGCTGAACACGTAGACGTCGGCGCCGCTGGCCTGGACGTCTACCAGGCGGTGCGGGGCATAGGCCACCGCGTCGACACACAGGCGCGCGCCGACGGCGTGCACACGGGCGGCGACCTCGGCCACCGGGTTCACGGTGCCCAGGATATTGGACGCATGGGTCATCGCCACCCACTTGACGCGCGGCGACAGCAGCCGCTCCAGGTCGGGCAGCTCCAGCGCCAGCGTCTCGGGGTTCGTCTGCCAGATCCGGAGCACCGCACCGGCCTCCTGCAGGCGGCTCCAGCCACCGATGTTGGCCTCGTGGTCGCTGTTGGTGACCACGATCTCGTCGCCGGGGCGGATGCCCGGGCGCAGCGCCTGCGTCAGCTGGAACATGAGCGAGGTGGTCGAGCCACCCATCACGATTTCGTCGTCGTGCGGCGCATGGACCAGTTCCGCCACCGACCGGCGCGCTGCAAGCACCTTGACGCCGGCGTCCTGCGACGCGGCGTAA
>JANMZX010000273.1:0-10401 GCA_031383745.1 Rhodoferax sp.
GCCGCCATTGGTCGTGTACTGCCAGGCGCCGTTGCTGTTGTCCACCGCCGTCACCGCGATGCCCGAGGCCGCTCCGGCGTCGGCATCAGCCACCTGCCCCGCGATCAGCGCCGACACCAGCGTGCCGTTGTTGCTCCCCGACGCCACGTCTTCGTTGATGCTGTTGAGGTTGTTCGCCCCGGAGAGCACCGGTGCGTCGTTGACCGCGTTGACGGTCAGGCTTGCGGTGTCGGTGGCGACCGAAAACGCCGTGGAACGGCCATTGATGGTGGAACTCGCGAACGCGCCGTTGCTGCCGCTGGTCCGGTCCCAGGCACGGAACGTGAGCGCACTGCCCAGGTTCCCGCTGAAATTGCTGTTGGGCTGGAAGTAGATGCGAGTGCCGCTATCTGCCGCCAGCAGTCGCGCGTTGTCGTCCGCCACCGCCCCGAGTGCATTCCAGCCCGTGCCGCCATTGGTGCTGAACCACCAGGTGCCATTGCTGGCGTCGGCACTGGTGACAGCGATGCCGAGCAGGGCTCCGCTGTCGGCGTCCGTCACGTTGTCGACGCCTCCGCCCCCCGCGAAGTCGACGAGAGCCGACGCCAGCGAACCTGCTGCACCCACCGGGACGCCCGCGTCCTCAGTCACCGCCGCAAGCGTCGGGCTGCGGCCTGCATCGAGCACCGGCGCATGTGCCGGGTTCGCCGGTGCGGCGTCGAGGTAGCTGCCGGCGAGCCGCACTTCATCGAGTTCTGCGGCGTTGGTACCCAGGCCCCGACCACCCGCCACGGCGATCCGCGTGAAGGTCCCGAGATCCAGGTTGTTCTTGGTCGCGGTGAACACCGAGTCCGGGCCCGCCGGTCCAGGCGTGGGGTTGACGTACAGCGTCATGGCATCGAAACCGGCAGTAAAGTCCAATCGAACCGTCAACAGGTAGGTCTGTCCGGCCACGGCGGTGATGCCGCTCACCGGTGTCACATCGAGGGCGCCGGACCGTGCAAGAATGAACGCGCCACCCAGGTAGCCGGCAAATGCCCGTACGGTGAACTCACTGCCGATTTCCAGTCCGGCATAGTCACTCATCGAATCGGTCGACCCGGGTCTGAGCAGGAAGCTCAACCAGGCGCTGGTACCGTCCGCGCCAACGGTGGTCGCCAGGTCGCGCGCCTGGCGGACCGTACCCAACAAGTTCGGCAACGCAAGCTGTGCCGTGCCGCCGCCGACCGGCATGTCCACAGCCGCAAATTGCAGGCCGGTGGCTGTCACTGTCGTATCGCTGCCGACGCTGCTCCACCCGCCCGCCCAGCCGCTGCCGCCGTTCGCGCCGTTGAAGCTGCCCGCGGCATAGGCGAACGGTTCGTAGGCCACCAGCGTGGATTCGTAGGCGCCGATATCGGTGGCGCCCAGACGCGACACGCCGCGCTGGTCGATCAGTGGCGCTCCGGTGGCAGTGCCCGCATTGATGGCGCTGCTGCCCGCCAGCAGCGCATGGGTGAATGTCGCTCCGCCGTTGTTCTGCAAGGGTCCGAGCAGCGGATCGATGGGGGTGGCGAGCGTGCCCCTCAGGTCGCCGGCGCCTGCCATGCCGGCGCTGCCGTCGCTGTCGAGATTGTTGCCGAGCGTGGTCAACACGCGGTTGCTGTTGCTGCTGCCCGGGTTGTACAACAGCGTGTTGCGCAGGGTCGCGCTGCTGCTGCCCTGCGCATTGATGCCGCCGCCGCCGGGTGCGGAATTGAATGCGATGGTCGAACTGCCGATGGTGATGTCGCGGTTCGTGTAGATGCCGCCGCCAATCCCGGCGGCGCTGTTGCCGCTCACCGTCGTGTTGCTGAGAGAAAGCGCCGCCCCGGATCCAAAATTGTAGATGCCTCCGCCGTCCTTGCCGGCCGTGTTGGCACTGACGCTGACACGCTCCAGCGCCACCGTGCCGCGGTCGTTGTAGATGCCAGCCCCCCAGTTGACAGTCTGGTTGTTGGCGAAGGTCGCATCGGTGGCCGTGAGCGTGCCGTAGTTGTATATCCCCGCACCACCGCCGGCACTGTTGCCGCCCACAACAACGCCTGTCAATGCAAGAGATGCACCGGAACCCACGATCGCGCCCGCGCCATAGTCGTTGGCCGCCAGCACACCCCCGCGGACCGTGAGATTGCTCATGCTGACGTTGACTCCGGGGCGCACATCGAACACCCGATCGAGCGCATTGCCGTCGACGATCGATGCGCCGGCACCAGCGCCCGTGATCGAGAGATCGCCGGTGATGTCGAAGTCGCCGCTGCTGTTGTTGTTGTCGCCGGCGCCGGTCAGTGTGATCAGGTAATTACCGGCAGGCAGCACGATGCTGTCCACGCCGGCGTTGGCATTGGCCTGGTTGATGGCCCAGCGCAGGGAACCTGCCGCCAGTGTGTCTGCGGTCGTTGTGACGGTGTAGGTGGCGAGCACGCCCCCCCAGCGTGTCTGCGCGGCGGCGCTGAGCAGCGGGGCCTGGGCCACTGGACCGGTTTGCACCTCGAGCCCCCAGTTGCCACCGCGCGCGACGGCGCCCGTCCGATCGCTCGAAGCCGCCACGTCAGCGCCTGTCAGGGCCGCCAGGTCGCGCACCAGCCCTTTGCCGGTATCGTCGGCAGCCACGTCGCAGCCGTAGACCAGCAGGTCGGCATCCGCGGACAGGGCATCGCCCCAGGCGGCGATGGCACCTGCGCGGCGCAACAGGGCGTCCGCATCGAGCGTGCTGGATCCCAATCGCACCGCCCCGTCGCTGCCGTGCGACAGCAGGTGCACGGCGGTGATTCCCTGCCGCCCGGCCAGCGTGTCGCCAATCACCGTGAGTCCGTCCTGCTCCGCACCGATCACCACGATCTCGATCTGCCGCCCGGCATCACGCTGCGCCTGTAGATCGGCCACCAGCACCTCGGCATCGGGCACGCTGTGATCGACAAAGGCAATCTCGCTGGGCCGCGCTGCCATGTCCTGCGTGGCGATCTTGGCAGCCCCGGGTAGAAGGACGCTGGCGACCACGGCTGGTTCCAGGGCCAGCGGCGCGAGATCCGCCGAGTGCAGGATCCTGTCCTCCATGGCCTCGGCCAGCGGGCGCGGGCACTGGGAACTCATTCGCATCGTCCGGAGCCGGAGGAATCTGCCTGCGTCAAAGGCCGACGCGCTTCGGTGCGGGGGGAAGGGCTGACGCGCCAGCCGGTGCGAGCTTGGGCGCGGGCGTGGCCGGTGCCGGCGCGGCGGCCGCCACCGGCAGGTCCGCCTTGCAACGCAGTCCGGCCGGCAGCCGGTTGTGAGGGTTGGGCAGGCTCAGGCGCACCCGAAAGCTGTTGCTCGCCGCATCCAGCACACGGTCGACATGGCGCACGGTGGCGGTCACGGCCTCGGCCCCGGGCAGCTCGGGGCGGATCATGACGCGGTCGCCCGCCGCGAGGCTGCCGTATTGCGCGGTCGGCACCATGAGTTCGACGCGCAGCGGGTCTACCACGGCCACGCGCATCAGGGGGCGCTCCTCGACCCGCTCACCAGGGTTGACGAATCGATCCACCACCACGCCGGCAAACGGGCTGCGTACCGTGCGCAGCGCCAGCTGTGCCTGCGCCACCCGGTGTTCTTCGACCCACACCCGCTGCTGGCCCTGGACCTGGTTGAGTTTCTGCTTGGCCACTTCGGCCTCGCCACGCGCCTGCTCGGCGGCCTGGTCGGACACGAAGTTCTGCGCCACCAGGGCCTGCGCCCGGCGCACCTTCTGGTCCGCCAGGTCCAAGCTGGCCCTTGCCGCGAGCACATCGGCGTCGAGCTGCGCGCGTGTGCCGGCGGCTGCCGCATTGGCGCGCTCCACGTCGGCGCGCAGCGATACCAGCGGCTGTCCGGCGGACACCGTCGCGCCACGTTCGACATGCAGGCGTTCCACCAGGCCGACCACCTGCGAGCCGATATCGGCAACCCGGTCGGGCTCGATCAGGCAACCCAGGGGTTTGGGCGCAGCGGGCGCAGCCGGAGGAGGTGCTGCCAGGACGGCGGCCGGAAGCAGCGCCATGGCACACCACCAGGACAGGCCGCCACGCGGTGGCAGCCAACGGCAGGTCACGCGCGTGTCTGCGGCGCGGCGACGAAGCGTTGCATTGCTAAATCCCATGTCTGAATCCGCCTGTGCTGTGTGGTCGAGCGACCGGGACTGTGCTGTTTGGCATTCAAATATCGCTCAAGAAATCGACTTCAAACCGCCACCAGGCAGAAAAATACCCGGCAGGCGGCGCAGCAATGAGCGGCGGCGCACCAAATGGCGACACCATCGGCCCACGTTCACATTGCCTTATCGGCGTGAAGTGACCATCCTGAAGCACGGATTCAGGCTGATGCACCCGGCCGCGGACCGGCGATGCGCCGTGCACCGTCGCAGGCCCGGTGTGGATGCACCGCACTTTATGCCGGGGCACCGGCAAACGCGAGCCGCCGCTCCCAATGCAAGTCCTGCTCCAGCAGGCTCGCGCGCAGCTGGGCGCGGCGCTGCTCCTCGCGCCACTGTGCCCAGCGCCTGGGCGCCAACGCGATCCATGCCGGAGTCGGCACGCCGGCTGTGGCGCCTGCGCGGCTGTGGGGTGCCAGCAGCTGCGCAGCGGCCGGCCCCGGCGCGCCGTCGTAGGCCCAGAGTTCCGAAGTTCCGGGATCTCCGTGGCGCGCCGCCCGACCCGCCAGCTGCCGATCGAGCCGGCGAGAGCTGTTGTTCTGACACGACAAAACATGCAAGCCGCCGGCGATCCGTGCCGCGTCGTCGAGCGTGATGTCGGTGCCGCGGCCGGCCATGCGCGTGGCAACCGTCACGCGGCCACCCATTCCGGCTTCGGCCACGATCGCCGCTTCGTCCGCATCGCTCAGGGCGTTGAGCACCCGGTGCGCGACACCGCGTTCATGCAACAGCTCCGACAGCCGCTCGGAATCAGCCACGCTGTCGGTGCCGACCAGCACCGCGCGGCCGGCAGAACGCATGGCGTCGATGCGCTCCGCCATGGCGCTGAACATGCCCTGCGCCGCATCGAAGCGCCGCGGTGGCAGATCCTGGCGCCGGCAGGGCAGGTGCAGCGGAATACGGACGACGCGCACTCCGTACACGGCGCGCAGTTCGCCGCGCGCCTCCCACAGGGTGCCACTGATGCCACACAGGCGCCAATAACGCAGGAAGAAGCGCTGGAAGGTGGTCTGGGCCACCGTCTCGGTCTCGGGTGCCGGGTTCAGGCCCTCCTTGAGCGCCACTACCGTGTGCAGGCCGCGCGACCACACCCGCCCAGCCGCGACGCGGCCGGTCACCTCGTCGAGCAGTTCGATGGCGCCGCCGCGCACCAGGTAGTGCGTGTTGCGGTGGTACAGATGCAGCCCGGCCAGCGCCGTCAGCACGGCTTCGCGCCGGTAACGCGACCGTTGCCAGGGCCCGCCCAATCCGTGCGCCAGCGCGGCCACACGCTCCTCGCCGGCGGCTGTCAGGCTGGCCAGCCGGTCCGCGGCGTGCAGCCGGTAGTCGCGCGCCGCATCGAGCTGACGCGCCAGCGCCAGCGCCTGCCACAGGAAGGCACGCCGTGCAGCGTGGGGCACGCTGCGCGACAGGATCAGCGGCACCTCGGCCTCGTCGAGCAGGATGCTGTCGGCCTCGTCGAGCAGCGCCATGCACAGCCCGCGCATCAGCGGCTGCGCCTGCGGGCGCCCGCCAAGCCCGGCGGCCACACGCTCGAGCCCGGACGCACCGCCGGTGGCCTGGCGGTCGCGCAGGAAATCGAACGCCAGTTCCTTGGCGGTGGCATAGACGATGTCATGGCCATACGCCGCGTGGCGTGCCGTGTCGGTGCCGGCCTCGCACAAGGCGGCCACCCGCAGGCCCAGCGCGCCGAACAGGGGAGCCAGCCAGGCCGCGTCGCGCGCCGCCAGGTACTCGTTGGCCGTGACCACATGCACCGGCATGCCGGCCAACGCCGCCACGGCGGCGGCCACGCCGATGGCCAGCGTCTTGCCCTCGCCGGTGGCCATCTCGGCCATGCGGTTGTCCAGCAGCGCCGCGGCGGCCAGGCGTTGCGACGCACGCGGCACCTGGCCCAGCACCTCGCTGGCCACGGCGCAGGCGACACCCAGCGCCTGCGCCAGCGGCACGCCCTGCAGACCCGCATGACGCAGCGCGCGGCGCAGCGCCGCCAGGGCGTCGGCACGTGCAGGCCCGTCGAGCCGCAGCCAGTCGGCAGCATGCGCCGGCGCCGCCTGCGCCACCCGCCGGCAGGCCGCCATCGGCGAGCGCCGGAGCAGCGGGCGCCAGGGTGGCGCCCGGTCGGCTGCAGGGCGCATCGGGCAATCGCCCCAGACCGGGCCGGGCACGGGCAACAGCTGCGCGAGGTTGTGCATGGCCGGCGCGCCCTCAGAACTGCGGGTTGAAACGGCGCAGCACCTGCTGGCGCACACTGCGGCCCCACTGGAGCAGCAGCGGCGCGTAGCCAGCATCGAAGCGCACCCAGGCGCGCTCGCCCAGACGGGCATCGCCGGCATCTGCCGGCACAAGCAGCTGGACATCGAGCACGACCACCGGCTGCACCGGCCGCAGGTCCTGCGGATCCTTCGGATCGGTGGCCACCTCCCCCCCGTGGCGCTGGCTCAGGGCGGCGCTGGGCAGCTGCGGCACCGCGCCACCACTGTCGCGCGCCAGCACGGCGGCACGCCCGAGACCCGGCGAACCGGCCAGGCGGACACTGACGCGGCCCTGCAACTGGCGCAGCCGGCCGGCGTCGGCCTCGGGCAGGGCCACGCGTACGGTCGGTGCTACATCGGTGAGCACCTGGCCCACCAGACTGCCCTGGCGGACAAACTGGCCCGGCAGGTCGGCCGCAGCGGGAAGGGCCAGCCGCCCATCCGCGCCGGCGCGCACCGCCAGCGCCGCGACACGCTCGTCCAGCCGCTCCAGCTCGACCTGCGCGGCCGCCAGCTCGGCGCGCGCGTCGCCGGTGCCGGCCCCACCGGCCGGCAGGGCATTGAACAGCGTGACTTCGAGCGCCCGGACCCGCTCCTGCTGTCGGGTGCGGGTCGACTCCAGCTGCGCGTTGACCAGCTGCAGCACCAGATCTCCGCGGTGCACCGGTTGCCCGTCATGCACGATCACGTGCTCGACGACGCCGGCTTCATCGGCGCGCAGCTGGGCCTGGTCGGGCGGCCACACCACACCCTGCACCACGGTGCGCTGCGGCCAGGGCGACAGCAGCAGCAGACCCACAGCGGCCGCGCTGCCGGCTGCCAGCCAGCGCCAGCGCAGCGCTGTGGCATGCTGCGACAGCGCCGCGCTGCGCAACTGCCCGAGCAGCCGCGCCACTGGCCGCAACACTACCTGCCAGGCCAGCAGCACCGCGCTCGCCAGGCCCAGTACCAGCGACAACTGGCCCAGCCAGGCCACCGCAAGCGCGGCGACGGCCAGGCCGTAACACCAGGCCAGCGGGGCGTACAGCGCCAGCCACGGGCGCTCGCCGCGGGCCACGGCCATGGCCTCGCCGCCGCGCACGCCCAGCAAACGGCGACGCAGCAGGTCGAGCCACCACTGGCGGCTGCGCGGCCCGAGGTTGGGCAGGTCGGCCGCATCGGTGAGGATGTAGTAGCCGTCCAGCCGCTGCAGCGGATTGCCGTTGAACAGCAGGGTCGACACCCCCGTGATGACCAGCGTCGCGAAAGCGGCGTCGCGCGCCAGGCCCGGGTCCAGCCACAACCACAGCGGCAGGGCCAGCGCCGCCAGTGCCAGTTCGGCCATGATGCCGGCCGCGCTGACGGCCATACGGTGGCGGCGCTGCGCGAAGGCCGATGCGGCGGAGGCATCGACAAACGGCACCGGCATCAGCAGCATCAGCGTGACACCGGCCTGGCGCACTTGCCCGCCCCAGCGGCGCACCGCCAGCCCGTGGGCCAACTCGTGTACCAGCTTGATCGGCACATACAGCAGCAGGGCCAGCAACGCGAAACGCGGCGTGGCCAGCCACAGCTGGCCGTGCGCCCACAGGCTCGGCCCATGCTGCAGCGCGAGCACCCCCAGCAGCACCAGCGCCGCGACCCAGACCAGCAGCGCCGCGCGCGAGAACAGCAGCGCTTCGAGCGGCTGCAGACGGCGCAGCAGCCCCGTCGGATTGCCGAGCGGCACGCGCCAGGCCAGCAGGCTGTTGGCGCCGCGCGGCCGCGCCAGCTGCTCGAGGTGCGGCAGCAGCGCGTCGAAATCGGCGGCACGGTCGAACTGCACCAGGGCGGCCTCGCGCAGCTGCGCCAGCAGGTCGATCACCTCATCCTGGGTGGCCGCCTCCGGGGCGTGCTGCAGCGACCGCTCCCACAGTTGCTGCACGGTGCGCCGGCCGTCCAGCCGCCCGGCGATCGCGTAGGCCGCCGCGTTCAGGCGCACGCTGCGCCCGCGCTGCGGATCGGCCAGCAGATACCAGGTGTCGCCGCGCACCCGCTGGCGGCGCAATTGCAGCTGCGTCGACAGCCGCGGCCTGAGGCCGGCCACCCGGTACCAGCGTGCGCTGTGCACTGCCGTCATGCGTCAGCCCAGCCAGGACCAGTAGGCCACACGGATGCGGTCCAGCAGGTGGCGCGTCCAGGCCCACAGCGGTGGCGTGCGCCCGACCACCAGCTCGGCACGCCCCAGCAGCCCCGGGCGCACCTCCGTCGCGGTACCAACCAGGCGGGCCTCGACGTCGAACACATTGCGCCCCTCCACCACCCGGGCCAGCGGTGTCATGCGTTCGACCACGATGTCCTGCCCGTCCCATGGCAGCGACGACAGCACCAGCCGCCCGGCCTGCCCCGGTCGGACGCGGGCGATATCGACCTCGTCGATCTCCACGATCACGCGGTAATGGTCGGTGGTGGCCAGCGTCAGCAGGGTGTCGCCCTGGCGCACCGGCGCACCGATGGCCTGGCTCAGGTCGCCCTGCACCACCAGCGCGTCGAACGGCGCCGTGACACGCCCGCGCGCCAGCTGGCCCTCCACCAGCGCCAGTTGCGCCTGCGCCTCCGCCACACGCGCCATGCTGGTCGACGCGCTGACGCGGTCGGACTTGGCCATCGCACCGGCATAGGCGTTTTCGTGCTGCGCCAGCTGGCTGGCCCAGCGCTCGCGCTCGAGCAGAAGGTCGCCCTCGACCAGGTCCACAAGGGCGGCGCCGGCCCGGACCCGGTCGCCCGGCCGCACATGCGCGGCCTTGACGAAACCATCGGTCGGCGCCGACACCACGCGTTGCTGCGCACCCTCGACGCGGGCCCGCCCGCCGGCTGTGTCGTCGAGCGGCACCAGCGCCACGAACAGCAGCGCCGCGATGGCGCCGATGGCCATGCGCCTGGTGTTGCGCCGGCCTGGCTGGCGCAACGCCTCCCAGCCCTGCGCCACGGCGCGCCGCACACGCTGGTGCCAGGGCTGGGTAGCGTGGTGCATCCAGCGCAGCGCGGGCGCGGCGAGCACCAGCAACTGCTCCAGCCGGAGCAGGCCGGCTGCGTCCAGCGCCGCGCCAGGCTCACGCTCGACACAGACAGCACCGAACACCTCGCCCGCGATGCCCAGCGGCACGGTCGCCACTGCCGCACCAGCCACCCGGTGCAGTGCCTGCTGTTCGACGAGGATCCAGTCGCCACCGGCCGCACCCGCCGATGCATCCGGCGGCCAGGCCAGCGTCGCGCCCTGGTCGATCGCCTCGTCCATCGCACCCAGGATCTTCTGCGGCAACTCGGCCTGCGGATTGGACGGGTCGAGGCTGGAGCTGGCAAGCAGCCGCGTGCGGCCCCGCTCGTGCAGGCCGATGGATACCCGCGTACAGCCTGGCTCGTCCGCCAGCGCGGCCACCAGGCGGTGCGCGGCAGCCGTCAGCGAGCCGGCGCCCAGCACCCCGGCATACAACACCAGCGCCGCTCCCGCAGTATCCGGCGTGGCAGCGGCTGTCACCGGAACCGGGCCGGTCTCGGGCGGCCCGGGGAGGAACGTCGCCGACACGTATGGCCCGCTGCGGCTACGCGCTGGCAAGTCCGAGGCGCACCAGGGTTTCCTGCCGGGGCTGCCCGTCGGCCGACCAGCCGCGCAAGGCGTAGTACTCGGGCAACATCTGTGGCAGCTTCGCAACCAGCCCCTTGGCGGTGCCGCTGGGCGCGGGTTCTTCCAGCAGGCGCCTGGGCAGGGTGTCGTCACGGCTGGTGAGCCCGGCGCGCAGGTTGAACTGGCGCTCCAGGTTCCAGATGCGTTCGCCGGTCTCGCGCATGCGCTGCACCGTCCAGCCGCCACCGCAGGCAGCGTCGACCAGGGCGGCATAGTCCGGCTCGTCCACCCCCGAACCGTAGGTGAAGATGCACATGCCGGTGGAGTCGATGGCGGCGATGAAGTCCTGCGAGTCCTTGACCACCAGCGCCTTGCCGGCGACGTCGGTGGATCCGAAGTCG
>JANMZX010000293.1:0-23129 GCA_031383745.1 Rhodoferax sp.
CGCGACCTGCTCACACGCCTCATCCACGGCGCGCGGGTGTCCCTGGCGGTCGCGTTTGCGGCGGCGCTGCTGTCGGGCACCGTGGGCGTGGTGCTGGGCATGCTGGCGGGCTACCTGCGCGGCTGGGTCGAGGTGGTGGTGATGCGGGTGGTCGACATCTTCCTGTCGGTGCCCGCCATACTGCTGGCCATCCTGACGGTGGCCGTGCTGGGGCCCGGCCTGCTCAACGTGATCGTGGTGCTGGCGCTCACCCGCTGGCCACGCTACGCGCGGGTCGCCTATGGCCAGACCCTGGGCATCGCCAACACACCGTATGTGCGGCTGGCGACGCTGATGGGTGCAGGGCCGCTGCGCATCCTGTTTCGCCACGTGCTGCCCAACATATTCGGCGCCGTCACGGTGGTCGCCACGCTGGAGTTCGGCCTGATGGTGCTGTTCGAGGCCGGCCTGTCCTTTCTCGGCCTGGGCGTGCAACCCCCCACCGCGAGTTGGGGCTCGATGCTGAGCACCGGGCGCAACTACCTCGCCACTGCCTGGTGGATCGCCACCTTCCCGGGTCTGTGCCTGTTCACGCTGGTGCTGGCCATCAACCTGATCGGCGACAGGCTGCGTGACCGGTTCGACCCACGCCTGCAATAGGAGTACCGCATGGACTATTTTTCCGACCTCGCCGGCAAACGCGTCGTCATCACCGGCGCCTGCGGCGTGATCGGCCGCTGGATCGTCGAGGCCTTCCAGCAGGCCGGCTGCGAGTTGTGCCTCACCGACACCCGGCAGGCCGAACTCATGGCGCTCGCCGACGTAACGGGTTTGCGCGGCAAGGGCTTCGCCCGGGCCGCGGACCTCACTGACGAATCCTCGATCCAGGCGCTGGTGGAAGAGATCGGCGCGCGCTGGGGTGCAGCCGACGTGCTGGTCAACAACGCCGGCATCTACCCGAGCGGCTTCCTGCTGGACATCTCGACCGCGCAATTCGACGAGGTCTTCGCGATCAACCTGCGCGCGCCGTACATCCTGACCAAGGGCGTGGCGATCCAGATGATCGCCGAAGGCGTCAAGGGCTCCATCATCAACATCTCCTCGGGCGCCTCGCGCAAGATGCGCCGCACCGTGGTGCCCTACTGCACCTCCAAGACTGCACTGGACCGGTTGACCAAGGGTTTCGGCGTGGAACTGGCCGAGTTCGGCATTCGCGCCAACACGCTGGAACCCGGCTTCATGGCCGGCAGCGCGGTCAGCCCGCTGACCGACGCGCATATCCGCAAGACTGTGGCGGCGATCCCGCTCGGGCGGCCCACCTCGGCCACGGACGTGCGCAATGGCCTGCTCTACCTGGCCAGCGATGCGTCGGCCTACATGACCGGCGCCACGCTGACCATCGACGGCGGCAACTCCATCGGTTCGATGGAGGTTCACCAGGACAAGAAGTCACCGCTTTGAGGCGCCACGCATGCACACATCCCAGCCCGCCCGCTCCTCCCCCTGGCCCGCCTACGCCTGGCCGGAGGGCCGCCGCAGCGCCTTTTGCTTCACGGTCGACGTGGACGCCCATTCGCCGCTGTTGTGGGGCTTGCGGGAGCAGCCCGCGTCGCCCCTGGTGGGGCACTACGAGCAGCGCCTGTTCGGGCCGCGCGTGGGCATCTGGCGACTGCTCGACCTGCTGGCGCGCCACGGCATCCAGGGCTCTTTCTTCGTGCCGGCCGTCGTGGCCGAGACCTTCCCCGAACTGCTGCCGGCCTTCGTCGAACGCGGGCACGAGGTCGGCCTGCATGGCTACTTCCACGAGATCGTCGCCCATGTGTCGGACGCCGAGTTCAGTGCCGCGCTGGATGCCTCGCTGGCGCTGTTCAAGCGGCAGGTGGGGCTGGTGCCCAGGGGCTTTCGCTCGCCGGCCTGGGAGATGACGGCCCACATGATGTCCGAACTGCGGGCGCGCGGCATGTACGACAGCTCCCTGTCGGGCTTCGACAACCCGTATACCGTGGGTGGTGTGGTCGAGGTGCCAGTGCAGTGGGCCATCGACGACGCGGTGTATTTCAAGTTCCTGGGCGGCGGCGTGGACCACTGGCCCCCCTCGTCGCCGCGCGCCGTGCTCGAGACCTGGAGCGACGAATGGGAAACCCTGCACGCCGAAGGCGGTCTGTTCATGCTCACGGTGCACGACTGGATCTCGGGACGGGCGCACCGCATCCGCCTGCTCGACCAGTTGCTGCAGGCCGTGACGCACACGCCGGGTGCCTGGATCACCACCGTGGGCGAGGTGGCGGCCCACCACGCCGACTCCGTCAATCGCGACCGTTTCGTGGTGCCCCTGGGCACACCGGAACCGATCGCCCAGCGGCGCTTCGCGCCCCCACGCTGATGCAGACCTTCACCCTCCACAAGCCCGCCATCCGCTCGCGCCATGGCCTGGTTGCAGCGCAGAACCGCCACGCGGCCGAGGCCGGCGCCGCCGTGCTGGCCAAGGGCGGCAACGCGATGGATGCGGCCGTCGTCACCGCGCTGGTGCTCAGCGTCGTCGAGCCCTGGCTGTCGGGCATCGGAGGCGGCGGATTCCTGCTGCACGCCGACGGCCGGACGGGTGCCGTCGACACCCTCGACTTCAACGTGCTCGCACCGCGTGGCCTGGATCCCGCCGACTACCCACTGGTGGGTGGCAACGACGGCAACTGGTTTCAATGGCCGGCGGTCGAAGGCGACCGCAACGTCTCCGGTTACGGTTCGATCTGCGTGCCCGGCGCGATCGCCGGATTTGCCGGCGCGCTGGAGAAATACGGCAGCCTCTCCTGGGCCGAGGCGCTGCAGCCCGCCATCCACCACGCCACGCTGGGCCTGGAACTCGACTGGTTCAGCTGCCTCACGCTGGCCATCGACGCGGCCGGGTTGGCGCAGCACGCGGCCAGCGCCGCGCTGTTTCTCGATGCCGGCCGCGCGCCGCGCGCAAGCGACCGCACGCCGCCCGCACGCCGGCCCATGCCCGACAAGGTGCGGCTGCTGCAGCGCCTGGCCACGGCTGGAGCGCGCGACTTCTACGAGGGGGAGATCGCGCGGTCGCTGGTACAGGACCTGCAGGCCGGCGGCTCGGCGCTGCGCCAGGTCGACTTCACCAGCTACCAGCCGGTGTGGCGCCCGCCCCTGGTCGGGCATTACCGCGGGCACGCGGTGCAGGCGATACCGGGTCTGAGTGGTGGCCCCACCTTCCTCGCGGCGTGTGCGGCACTGTCAGCGTGCGGCCTGGGCCCCGACACATCCCGCGCGGATGCCGCACTGGCGTATGCCACGACCATCCGTGACGCGTACGAGAAACGCCTGACGACCCTGGGGCACGCTGCCACCGCGGACGCCGGCTGCACCTCCCACGTCAGCGTGGTCGACGCGTCGGGCTCCATGGTGTCGCTGACCAACACCCTGCTGTCGCGCTTCGGCTCGCGCGTGGTCATGCCCGGTGCGGGCTTCCTGATGAACAACGGCATGATGTGGTTCGACCCGCGGCCCGGCCAACCCAACGCGATTGCGCCCGGCGCCCAGCCGCTGGCCAACATGTGCCCGCTGGTGCTGCTGCGCGAGGGCCGGCCCTGGCTGGCGATCGGGGCGGCTGGCGGGCGTACGATCTTCCCCACCGTGCTGCAGCTGGTATCCGGCATGCTGGACTTCGGCTGGTCGCTCGAAGAGGCCTTCATGGCCCCGCGGCTCGACGCGAGCACGGCCACGATCAAGATCGACCAGCGCGCCGGCCCCGAAGTGGCTGCGGCCGTTGCCAGCCGGTTCCCGGTGGAGACCGTGCAGGACACGGTCTATCCGGTGCACTTCGCCGTTCCCGGCGCAGTGCAGCGGGATGCCGGCTTGAACCAGGGCATGGCCCACCCCACGAGCCCCTGGGCGGCCGTGGCCATCGGAGCGCCGGCGCATGCATCCTGAGTCCGGTGCGGGCGCATTGGCCGACGTGCTGTCGGTGCAGGATCTCGTGATCCGCATCGGCGGTGTCAACGTCGTCGATGGGGTCTCGCTGGCGGTGGCCGAGGGACGCATCCTCGCCATCGTGGGCGAAAGCGGCTGCGGCAAGAGCCTCACCGCGCTGTCGATCCTGCAACTGCTGCCGGAGGCGGCGCGGATCACCGCCGGGCAGATCCACCTGGAAGGCCACGACCTGACCGCCATGGACGAAGCCGGCCTGCAGAAGATCCGCGGCAACCGCGCCTCCATCATCTTCCAGGAGCCGGTGGCATCGCTGAATCCGCTGATGCGTGTGGGCGAGCAGGTGGAAGAGGCACTGCGCATCCACCGCGGTCTGTCACTCGCGCAGGCCCGGCACGAGGCGATCGCGATGCTGGCGCTGGTGGGCATCCCCGACCCGGGCATGCGCGCGGCACAGTTCCCGTTCGAGCTGTCGGGTGGCATGTGCCAGCGCATCATGATCGCCGCGGCGCTGGTCTGCCGGCCCCGCCTGCTGATCGCGGACGAACCCACCACTGCACTGGACGTGACGATCCAGGCCCAGATCCTCGACCTCATGAAACGCCTGCGCAGCGAGGTGGGCACCACCATCGTGCTCATCACCCATGACATGGGGGTGGTCGCCGACATGGCGGACGATGTGACCGTGATGTATGGCGGACAGGTGGTGGAGTGCGGCCCGGTCGACCGGATCTTCGCAGCCCCGGCCCATCCCTACACGCGGCTGCTGCTGGCGACGGTGCCGCGACTCGACGGCCAGCGCAAGACGGTGCTGCGCACGATCGAGGGCAACGTGCCGGCCGCCGACGCCTGGCCGCACGGATGCCGGTTCCAGGACCGCTGCCCGCTGGCCAGCGCCCGATGCGGCGAACGGCCGGCCCTCGCGCCGGTGGCGCAGGGCGAGCACCGGGTGGCCTGCTGGCATGCCGATCTCGTGGCGGAGGTCGCATGACGCCGCTGCTGCGGGTACGCGACCTGAAGGTCCATTTCACCGGGCGCGACGCCGCACGCTCGACCATCAAGGCCGTGGACGGCGTGTCGTTCGACCTGGCCGCCGGACGCACACTGGCACTGGTGGGCGAAAGCGGTTGCGGCAAGTCGACCACGGCGTATGCCATCGTGGGCATGGAATCGCCGACGTCAGGCACGATCCACTTCGACGGACAGGACATCACGCGGCTGGAACCCCGGGCGCGCCGGGCGCTGGCCACCGAGATGGCCATCGTGTTCCAGGACCCCAGTGCCGCGCTCGACCCCAAGATGAGCGTGGCCGAAAGCATCCTCGAACCATTGGCGATCCAGGGCAGCAGCCGCGCCCGGCAGCGCACCCGCCTGGCCGAGTTGCTGGACCGGGTCGGCCTGCCGGCGGCCTATGCCGCACGCACACCCAATGCCTTGTCCGGCGGGCAGAAGCAGCGGGTCGTGATCGCGCGGGCGCTGGCGCTGTCGCCCAGGCTGCTCGTGCTGGACGAGCCGGTGTCGGCGCTGGACGTGTCCATCCGCTCGCAGATCCTGAACCTGCTGATGGAACTGCAACAGGAACTGGGGCTGGCGTACCTGTTCATATCGCACGACCTGTCGGTGGTTCGCCATCTGGCGGACGACACCATGGTCATGTACCTGGGCACGGTGGCCGAACAGGGCGATACCGATGCAGTGTTCGGCGCCGCGCGCCATCCCTACACCCAGGCCCTGCTGTCGGCCATTCCCCTGCCCGACCCGGTGGCGCAGCGCCGGCGCGACAAGATCATCCTCTCGGGAGACCTGCCCAGCCCGCTCGCACCACCACCCGGATGCCCGTTCGCCAGCCGCTGCCCGATACGCGTGGCGCCGTGCGACGTGGTCCGCCCGACGCTGGAGCCGGCCGGCACCGGCCTGCGCACCGCCTGCCTGGTCCGCGCGCCGTCAGCCAGCCAGGTGGCTGCACCTGCCTGAGTGGCGGCGGCACCGGCCGGGCTGCTGGAAACCTTCGCGCCCCGGAGCACTTCGCCCGGGCGCTGCCCGGCAGCTCATAGTTCGAGCGTGAATACCTGCGCGGCGGCGCGATCGGCGCTGCTGTGCCCGGCAAGCGCCTGGTCCCATTCCGTGCCGAGCGCTCCCACGACAGGCACCCGACCGGCGATCAGGGACGTGGCGGCGTCGGTGCCCGCATCGATTTCCGATACCAGCGCGTGCGTGCCGAGGAACAGCATCGCCACGGTCGAACCACCCGCCTCGATGATCACCACATACCGCACCGGCTGGCGGTGCGACTGGTTGGTATGTTGCCGGGCCGACTCGATGCCATAGGTTTGACTCATGCGCCATCTTGCCACAGGCACACGCCCCGTGCCTGCCTCAGCGGCATTCGATCCGGTCGCCACTGCGCAGGCACGGCATGCCGCCCGGGCCCATGAGAATCGTGCCGGTGCCGTCGTAGCGCGTGCCCTGGTTGTCCCAGCAGCCACCGCCATCACACAGCGTCAGCACGGTCGGGCCCCTGGTCGGCCTGGCCGCGGGCGCAACTGCCGGTGGCGGGACCGGTGTCGGCGGGCGCAGCGTTCCGTCCACGGCGATCGGTGCCTGCAGCACGGGCGCGCGCTTGTGCACCGGATAACACGCCTGCCGAAAACGCCGCTCGGCCTGGGCATCGGCAGGCGCATCCTGGTAGGCCCGCATCGCCTGCTGGCAGGCCTGGTCACGCGGCGACGGTTCGGCGCCGCGGACCGGCGCCATGGCTGCTGCCAGCAGGAACAGGAGGGTCGCTTGGACGTGCATGGATGCAGTCTACGCCGCACCACCGCACCGGAGCGCCGCCGCGCGTTCAGATGCGGCCGAAATACTCGCGGCGCTGGAACTCCAGCTTGTCCTCGGCGCCATCGAAACGCTGCTGCTCGCTGTTCTTGATGCGAGCGTAGTAGTGCAGGAACGCGGTGCCAAATCCCTCGCGCATGGCGGCGTCGGCCTGGAGCGCGGCGACTGCTTCGCCCAGCGTGGCGGGCAGGAGGGTGTCGCCGCAGGCAGCAGCATCCGCATACGGCGCCTCGGTGGCCATCGGGGGCAGCAGTTGCTGCGCGATACCGGCCATCCCGGCATGGATCTGCGCCGCCATGTACAGGTAGGGGTTGGCCGCCGGTTCGCCCAGCCGGTTTTCGATGCGTGTGGCAGCGTCGCCGGCACCACCCACCACCCGCAGCATGGCACCGCGGTTGTCGCGCCCCCACACCGCCGACTGCGGCGCCAGGCTGTTGGGCTGGAACCGGCCGAACCCGTTGGTGGTGGGCGTGCACATCACCGCCATCCCGCGGGCATGCCGCAACAGCCCGGCGAGGTAGCACATGCCGGTGTCGGACAGCGTGTGGCCGGCGTCCCGGGCGGTCGTGCCAGGCGCAGGCGCGGCGCGCACGAAGGCATTGCGGCCGGTGTCCAGGCGCACCAGCGACTGGTGCAGATGCCAGCCGCTGGACATGACCTGCGCGAAGGGCGGGCGGCACATGAAGGTGGCGTGGTAACCGGCGCGACGCAGCGCCTGGCGCGCCGCGCTGCGAAACAGCACCATGTTGTCGGCCGCCGCCAGGGCGTCGGTGGCGTCGAACACGGCCTCGAACTGGCTCGGGCCGAGTTCGACTTCCAGCGACAGCAGGGGCAGGCCCAGCGCCTGGGCCGTGTGCTGCACGATGCGCAGCGGCTCGTCCGAGCGGTCGGCGCAATCCTCGGACAGCAGGTTGTAGCCTGGATGCACCAGGCTCACTTCGGGTGCGGGCCCGGGCCAGGCGGCGCGCTGTGGGTCCGCGTCGGCGCCGTGGGCGGTATCGCGCAGGCGGTAGATGTGGAATTCAACTTCCAGCCCGCACACCATGCCCAGACCGGTGGAAGCCAGGCGCGCCAGGGCCGACTGCAGTTGCCCACGCGTGTCGTAGGGCACGGGGGTGCCATCCTGGAATACCGGCTGGCACTGGATCCAGCCAGTCCTCGCGGCCCATGGCAGCACATGGAAACTCGCGGGGTCAGGCACCAGCAGCAGGTTGCCGGCGAATTCGAAACCGGGCAATTCCTGTGCGATGTCCGGCTCGAACACCTTGAACACCGTGCGGTCGGAGGTGTCCTTGAGCAGCAGGGTCCCCACCATACCTACACCGGCGCGCATGGCGCGGATGGCCGCAGCGGCGGTCAGCGTCTTGCCGCGCAGCATGCCGTGGGCATCACACCAGGCGAAGCGCACCAGTTCCAGCCCTTCGCGGGTGATCGCCTGCGCGGTGCGCGCGATCGCCTCCTCGGAACCGCCGGTCACGGCAGTTCCTCTGGCAGCGCTGCGTTCCAGGGCGCGCCGGCGCGCTTGGCCGCCACTTCGTCCTGCCACCACTGCTGCCACCCCTGCGCCGGCGCGACGCCGTCCACCGTATCGGGCCCCACGCGGCGTGCTGCCAACTCGGGCTGGGCCATGCCCGGCGGCAACCGCCCGGCCTGCACGTCGTCGATGGCCCGGAGCAGCGCGCGGCGGTTGGCCGCGATCGCGACGTCGCTGCTGGCCAGGTGTTCACGGGTGCGGTCCTGGATCGCACCCATGCTCTCGCAGGCCCATTGGTCGTGCAGGTTGATGTCGTCCTCGCCCATGCCCAGGTAGGTGCGCGTGGCCTGCTCCTGCGGGTCGTATCCCCACTGGTTGTGGCGCCCGGCACGCGGGATGTAGTCCGGCAGGGCGATCGCCTTCAGGCGCTGGCTGCGCATGGCCTCGCGGTCCACCGGGCCGGCGAAACTGGTGAACACCGAATACCAGTAGGTCCGCATGTCGTCGACCGGCAGGTGCATCTGCGTGATCGTCATCGTCTCCGACAGCGGGATCACGAAGGTATGCGGGAAGACCGCATGTGTCACCCGCACATGGGTCAGCAGCTCGGTCATCGGACGCAGCGCGGTCAGCCGCATGCCGTAGGGCATGGTTTCGACGCTGATCCGGGGCTGGTCGAACTCCCGCATCACCCGGGTCATCGGCCAGCGCTCGCCGTCGACGTCGCCGGCGCTCGCGCCCCGGAACTGCTTGCCGTAACTGGCATCCAGGGGTTCGTCCAGGAAGAAGCGGTGCAGGTAGGACGCATGGGCCGGGTCCACGCCGACCTCGAACGCCTGCAGCCAGTTGCAGTGCCACAGCCCCTTGAACGCGAAGGTGTGACTGGCCGGCGCACTGAAGCAATCCAGCGCCGGAAACGGCGGCGGAGCGCTGCCCTGGGGGCCGAGCCAGCCGAACAGGATCCCGCCGTGTTCGGCGACGGGGTAGCTGCGTTGCCGGATGTGCTGGCGCAACTTGCTGCCACCGGGCTCGGCGGGCGTGTCGGTGCATTGGCCGCTGGCGTCGAACTTCCAGCCATGGAACGCGCAGCGCAGTCCGTCGCCTTCGTGGCGGGCAAACGCCAGGTCGGCGCCCCGATGCGCGCAGTCCCGGTCGAGCAGGCCGAAGCCGCCGCGCGTATCGCGAAACAGCACCAGGTCCTGCCCCAGCACCCGCACCGGCTTCACCGGGCGGATGGCCATGCGCGGATCCAGCGCCGGGTCGAACTCGTCGAGAAGCGCCACCGGCTGCCAGTAGTGGCGCATCAGCGCGCCGCAGGGCGTCTGCGGGCCGATACGCGTGATGCGCTCGTTGAGTTCGGCTTGCATGCGTGCCTTTCAGGAAAGTGTCTGGTGGCGCTGCGCCCGATCCCCCGCGGGCCGGCGCAACGTCGCCCGCACATGGTATCCGCGCATCCGGCCCGGGATCCCGGGTTGCACCGCGGGGCACGAAACTGGTAAATTTCTTACAGGAATTGCAGTGCCGATTCACACCACGCGGCGGCACCCGAAACCTAGACTGGTGCCCATGCCGAGCGACGCACCTCGCGTGCGCCCGGCACACCAGGAGCGCCACCATGATGTTCGACCTGATCTCCCCCTTTGCCTCGGAACACACCTGCGTGCTGGATCACCCGGGCCTCGACCGTCCCGAAGACGCCCCGGCAAGGTACCGCATGCTCGAACGCATGCTCGACGTGGTGCCGCACAGCATGTTGCTGGTCACGCAAGCCGGCCACGTCCTGTTTGCCAACCGCACCGCGCGCTGCGAGCTCGACGCGCAGCATCCGGTGCATCTGCTGGGCCGCGAACTGCGTGTGCGCCGCACGCAGGACATCGCCCCCTTGCGCGATGCCATCCACCGTGCAGCGACCAAAGGCCTGCAACGCCTGCTCAGGATCGGCGACCCCGACCGCAAGGCCATCACCGTGGCCATTGCACCCGCAGGTGAGCCGGCCGGCAACCAGCCCGGCAGCGCCATGCTGATCTTCTGCAAACGCGAGGTCTGCGAAGACCTCAGCGCAGACGCGTTCTCCCGCCAGTTCGGCCTGACCGGGGCCGAGGTGCGGGTGTTGAAGCAACTCTGCTGCGGACGCTCCCCGGCCGAGATCGCCATCAGCCAGGGCGTGGCCATTAGCACCGTGCGCACGCAGATAGCCAGTATCCGGATCAAGACCGGGGTGGGCGACATCGCCACCCTGGTGCGCGAAGTCTCGCTGTTGCCGCCCCTGATGAGCCTGATGCGCGCCGCAGCCTGACGCGATCCGGCGTGCTGCCGGCAGCACGCGCGTGGGCCAGACGCCGGTTTGCGCGGCATAGAATGGTTCATGCCCAGCCCCCGCCGCGCCTCCAGCCAACCGCCGGACCTGCGCGATGTGCCCATGAGCGAATCGCTGCGCGCGCTGGCAGCGGCCGGCGAGCCCCGGCTGTGGGCCAAGGGCCGGGTGCTGATCCACGAAGGCGCACCCGGGGGCACGCTGTATATCATTCTGAGCGGCCGGCTGCGGGCGTTTTCGGTCAGTGAAGACGGCGCCCGGGAAGTCACCTACGGTGAATACCTGGCAGGCGAGTTTCTCGGGGAGATGAGCCTGGATGACGACCTCCGGTCTGCCAGTGTCGAAGCGCTGGAACCGAGCTGGTGCGTGGTGGTCACCCGGACCACGCTGGAACACCATATTGCCGAACACCCCGCGTTTGCGTTCGAACTGCTGTCCAAGGTCATCCGGCGCGCACGCGCTGCCACCCTGAGCCTGCGGGCCGTGGCCTTGAACGACGTGTACGGGCGCGTTGTCGGGCTTCTCAATGACAGGGCCATCGTGCAATCCGACGGCGCACGCACCGCCGGGCCGCTGACGCACCAGCAGATGGCGAATCTGCTGGCATGCACCAGGCCGATGGTGAGCAAGGTGCTGAAGCAGCTGGAATCAGGCGGCTACGTGGCGGTGGCCAACCACCGGGTGACGATCCTCAAGAAGCTGCCGGCGCGGTTTTGAGCTTACGCAACACCAGCGCCCCTCCCGTGGACCCGGCACCCTGCAAAACTGGAAAAGCTCGGGCAAACTTGCGCCATGGCAAGCACACTGCTCGCGAGGACCAGCCCGCCGCCTGGCGCATTTCCGCAACTGGCGCCGGTGGCATGCCGGCGCCGCTCCGACGCAGCTCCCACGGTGCCACGCACCGGCAACACCCGGTGACCAACCCGTCACGCGCAAGGGCCTGCGCCGCTGGCGACAAGCTCCGGCACCAGGGAGCATCGGCGTGACGGTCCGGTCGGGGACAGATCTGCCGGCCGCAGGGTCCAGACAACGCCTGACGCTGCTCTTTACCGACTTGACCGGCTCGACCCATCTGGCACGGGGTATCGAGCCCGAGGAGTATGCCGATGTGCTCGAGCGGATCCGCGCGGTATGGCATGGCGTTGCCGAACGGTACCAGGGGCAGGTGGTGCGCAGCCAGGGTGACGGCGCCCTGATCCAGTTCGGGTTTCCGCTGGCCGCGGAAGACGACGGTCGCCGCGCGGTGGAAGCGGCACTGGACATCCACCAGCTGGTCGACGAACTGGTTTTCGCGGACTTCCCCGACCGGTTCGCGCCACTCAAGATGCATTCCGGTGTACATGCCGGCACCCTGCTGGTGTCGCCTGGCGACCTGGAACGCGGCCGATTCGACCTGACAGGGGACGTCGCCAACACGGCCGCCCATCTGTGCCATGTGGCGCATGCCGGGCAGATCATCGCGAGCGCCGAGGCCCTGGGCCCGCATGCGAACTGTTTCGAACTTATCGCCGGACCGGCGCAGCCACCGCCCGGTTCCGACCCGTTGACGCTCTTTTGTGTGGTGGGCCGCAGCGGCCTGCACAGACGGTTCGACGCAACCGCGCGGCGCGGCTTGACGCCCCTGGCCGGCCGGGACGGATTCGTCGCCCGCATCGAAGGTTTCCTGTCCGGTGCGCAGGGCCAGCAGAACATCCCGCTGCGCTGCCTCGTGCTGGTCGGCAACGCAGGCATGGGAAAGACGCGGCTGCTCGAGGAGATCGTGCGCCGTCGGACACTGCCGGACCAGATCCTGCTTCGGGGCGGCTGCGAGAGTTTCCTGGGCGCGGAAGCGCTGCAGCCGTTCTCGCAGATGCTGCGCAACTACTTCGGGGTGGCCGGCCGGGTGAGCGGCGCGGATCTGGGGCCCGAGACCCTGGCTGCGATGCGCCCCTGGCAGCAGCGGCTGGGCGCCGCATGGCCGTCCCTGCTCGGGCTCATCATCTCCGACACCGACCGCCAGGACAGGCGGGTGACCACGGGCGGCATCGTGGGCGACCTGATCGCCTTCTTCTCCGCGTTGTCGGCACAACAACCCGTCGTGCTGTTGGTGGACGATTGGCAATGGGCGGACGACGCAAGCCGGCAAGTTCTCGCGACACTGGTCGATCACCCGTCCGGCCCCCGGTTCGTGCTGGCGAGTCGGCCGAGCGCGTCGGGCAGCCACGAGATACTGGGCGCGCAGCACCTGCATCTGACACCCCTCGCCGAATCGGACACCATCGATGCCATCCGCCGATGGATCCCGAATGCGGATCCGTTCCTGTGCCGGCAGATTCACGACTATTCCGGTGGCACACCGCTGTTCATCGAGGAACTCTGCCACTCGGCATCCGCCGGCGCGCTGGCGCGGGCGATCGAACGCCGTGGCGCGGCGCAGAACTGGTTGGGCAGCCTCGTCGCAACCCGTCTGGCACGGCTTGCGCAACCGCTGGCTGATCTGGTGCGGGTCGCGGCAGTGATTGGCAACGAGGTGCAGATTGCATTGGTCGAAGCCGTCATCGGCCACGTGCCGGCGCCTGACGCACTGGAAGCGCTGGCCCAGGCGGACTTTCTCTATCCCACCGATTCCGCGGGCGTCCTGCGCTTCAAGCACGGCATCACCTGTGATGCCATCTACCAGTCCATCGGTCTGAGCGAGCGCGTCGCACTGCATGAGCGGGTGTTGTCCGCCTTGCTGGCCCGCGCGGACGACGCCACCCATGACGACACGATCGAGGCGCTGGCGCATCACAGCCGCGGCGCGGGCCGCTGGGACCAGGCCTCGCGATTCGCCGAACGCGCCGGCGACAAGGCCACCCAGGCATTCGCGCTGGACCGTGCGCGGCAGCACTACGAATGGGCCATGGCGGCGCTCGACCGCATGGCCCACCCAACGCAGGAACACACACTGCGCTGGTGCATGTTGTCCAACAAGCTGGGGATGACCTGCATCTTCGATCCGCTGGCGCTGGCAGACGATTCGTCGCTGTTCGAACGCGCCGTGTCGGTCGCCGCGACGCTGGGGGACGCGAACGCCCTGGCCCGCGCCACCTATTGGCTGGCCTACATCTGCTACGGCCTGGGGCGCTTCCGGGAAAGCCTGCGGCAAACCCAAGCGGCGCTGCTGATGGCCCGTCAAGCCAAGGATCAGCGCCTCGCGGTGCAGGTCGAAGCCACCCTGGGCCAGGTGCTGGCAGCCACCTGCGACTACGGACAGGCCATCGAGCTGATCGATGTGGCGGTGGATGCCAAGAGACAACGCAGCAGGCCACGCGGCGGCCTCGCGATCGGTTCGGCCTATGCGCTGGCGTGCAAGGGCGGAATCCTGGCCGATCAGGGCGCCTTTGCGGCCGCCCATGCCTGTTTTGACGAGGCGATCGACTTGCTGGAGGGCTCTACCCACCCAGTCGGCAACTCCGTGCGCAACTGGATCGCGGTCGCCTACAACTGGCAGGGCCAATGGGGTCAGGCCCGACGCGTCGCGACCGACAGCCTGCGGATCGCGGAAAACACCCACGCGCTGCTGCTGCTGGCGGCCGCCAGAAGTTCCGCGGGGTATGCCGCCTGGGCTGCCGACGGCAGCGCCACCGGGCTGGCCCATCTGCAAGAAGCCATGCACTGGATGGAAGAACGGCGCGGCCACTTCTACACGTCCATCTATTGCGGCTGGCTGGTGGCCGCGTCGGTCACCGAAGGCCGGCTGGAACTGGCTCGGGCCCATGCCCGCACCGTGCTGCGTCGCGCCCGGCGTGGCGAGCGGCTGGGTGAAGCGGTGGTGTGCCGCAGTCAGGCCTGGATCGCCGCCCAAGCTGACGACGCCGCGACGGTGGCGCGATGGATGCGCCGCGCAGATACCGCCGCCGAGCGGCGCAACTCAGACCGCGAGCGCGCCCTGAACCACTTGATGTGGGGACAAATCCTGGTCCGGCAGGGCGCTGTCGGTCCGGCTGGCAGGCGTCATGCAGCGGCGATCGACGCATTCGACCGGATGGCCATGACGTGGCACGCGGGCCTGGCACGCCAGCAGATCGAAGCCATGGACATCGGCAAGCCTGTGTTCACCTGATGCCCAGTGTTGCCAGCGTGGCCTGAACCACCCGGGCGAGGATGTCGAATCCGGCGTCTGTCGCATGCAGCTCGTTGGCCCAGTAGGTCTTGTGGTCGACGGCAAAGTCACCCTCCTTCGCCAACACCCCATTCAGGCTGACCGGGTGGACCCGGCCAGGGAACTCCGTAGCCACCGCCGCCACCATGGCATTCAAACGGTCGATCAATGCCTTCATGATGTCGCGACGAATCGCCTCGTCGATCTGCTTCGCGTCGAAGACCGGTTTCAGCCAGGGGCCGGGCCCCCAGGTGCTGGGTCGTCCGTCGGGAATCGGATGGTCGTAGGCATGCACCAGGATGGGCACGTCCGTGCCAGCGGCGGCGACAGCCAGGATCTGGCGGTAGAAACCCTTGAGCTCACCATCGATGAATGCCGCGACGGCCGGCCCATGCAGCGCTGCGGCTGCGGAACCCGCGTTGCCGACCAGCATCCCGAACAGGCGCGTCGCGGCCGGGTTGTCCGGCGGATCGACGAGGTCGTTGCCGCCCCCGCCCACCAGGACCGCGCGTGGACCGTCAGGCTCGCCTCGCAGGTTGGCAAGATGGCTGCGCAGCTTCTCGAGACGGTCGGGCTGCGCCATCTCGGCCAGCGTGCGCCCGGTCTTGCAGAACAGATTGTCGGAAGTGAAGTTCAGGTCCTTCAATTCGGTGCTGAGGGATGGGCTCAGCTCCAGCCGCCCGACAACATAGTCGTACAGCCAGGAATCACCGATCGTCAACAGCGGCACGGGGCGTGACCTGGCTGCGACGAGGCCGGCCTGCGTGGCTTCGGTCGCCGGGGCCGCCTGCGCTGCACCGATGCGGCCAGACCGCCCGACAACCGGTGCCGCCACTGCGGCCATGCAGGCCGCGGGTAGCTCTCCCACGTCGCCCTCGACGAAGAAGCTCAAGGGCGCAGGGCCAGGCCGCAGCGCCATGGGGAACTCGATCAGCCCCTGAAAGAACCCGAGCATCACGGCCATTGCCGGCCCGTATCCCGGGCACGCGTGGGTCGGATGTCCCGGGCCCGCGGTGCGCTGGCCCCCGAATGCATAGGCCAGGCTGGGGTCGCCGCGTTCCAGGCATTCCTGGGTGGCAGAGATCAGCGACGCAATCACGATTTCACCGGGCCGGACCGCGACGCGGTGGGGCCCCGGTGCGCCGACCGAATGGCTGGCGACGGCCGTGCGCCACAGGAGCTCCGGCGCCGCCCGCAGCTGCATGGCCGCCACAAACTGCTTGCGCAGCCGCGCAAGCAGCGCCGATCGGGCCGCGGCGTCGCCCGGCGCCGCCGACGCGTGTTGCGCACGCAGCGACCACAAAGTGCCGTCGTTCAGCCACTCGTTGAGAACCCGGCGGATGTTGCCGTCCGTCGTCGGCAGGAAACCCATCAGCACACCGGCCAGCGTACGCGCCGGGTAGGTCGGGTCCTGCGCCGCGGCCGGGCTGGTCCATGCGGCGACAGCGACCGGCTCAGTCAGCGTCTTGCCGAAGGCGCGCAGGTAGTCGGTGATCGCCACGCGCAGGGCAAGCCCGTTCTCGGCACCGACGCGCTGCACCTCCGGCCCGGGATGGGGCTGGAACGTATAACGCGACGGGGCCATGAAATGGCCCGGGTAACACGGCGGCTCGCCGGGCTGCCAATTCCAGCGCACGCCGCTCTTCTTGAGATGGCCGCCACGTTCCGACAAACCGAACCACTGCTCGCAAAAATGCGCCAGCACCATGTCGATGATTTCCCGGGCATCGAACGTGATGTCCCACCGGGGCTCGCACTGGTGGCGCGCGAAATCGATCGCCGGCTGGACCAGTGCCTGCAGTTCCCTGATGGTTGCCTGCGCGGCCGCGTTGATCACCGCGTTGCATTGGGCCGGCGAAGACACCAGTGCCATGATGGCCTGGTTCACCGGTCCCGATTCCAGCTCATACGCACCCGGGATCTGCCCCGCATCCATACCGAGATACAGCGGGCCGAAGGATCGGTGCATGCGCGGGAGGTAGCCGGTGGCCGTGAGATTGCGCGGTCGGTCATGCAACACCTCGTCGACCAGTGTGCGGCTGGCCACCAGCACCCCGAACGGCGTTCGAAGCACCCCACCGTGTTGCTCCCGGATGGCGGCCCAGATGGACGCCGTCGTGAAACGCGCCGCGGACCCCGGATCTTCGAGCGCCGCCTTCCACCCGTCGGAGGCGGCGGCCGCGCCCTGCGACTGCTCGATCTTGCGCAACTCGGCGATTGCCCGCTCGCCGACCTCGACCGACCAGGACTTCGCAAACGGTCTGGTGTCGTCGCTGGCGCGCGCGGCCAGGGTCTTCAGGGCCGACATCGATGGTGTCAGCAGGTACATCCCCCATTCGAGGCGGACCAGGGGCTGGGGTTCGTCGTGCATGCGGTGGCTGCCGTCCAGCGCCATGCGCACCGTGCCACCACCGTGTTCGAAGCGGAAGTAGCGCGGCCGCCCTGGCTCGGCAAGGCCCAGGAACGGGTCGCTCTGGCCGGAGTACGAACCCGAGCTGTTGCCACCGGTCAACCACCGCTGCACTACCTCGAACTGTTCGCCGATGCTGGCGTTGTAGGCCATGAACACCAGCCCGCGTTCCTGCGCCAGACTGTCCGCCTGCCCCGGCACATGCAGCGGCCCGTAGGACATGCCGCGACGAATCAGCCGGGCGGGACGCGCGCCCGGGGGCTCGGGCAGGGTGTTGTCGCGAGGATTGGCACGGCGGATATGCGCATGGAACGGGCAGTTCGTGCCCTGTGGGTCGCGGTCGAAGCTGAAGTCGTTGCCCCGTCCAGGCCATGCCGTGGCCAGCGGCTTGCCCGCCGCAGGGTGCCCGATCGGCCAGCGGCCCATCATCTTGCCCAACAACAGCTGGGACTGTGGCTTTCGGACTGTGTCATCCGCGCCTGCGGGTGTCGTGTCGTCGACCGCCGCTTCCAGTGCGCGTTCGAGCGCCCCGACGTCCTGGCGCAGCTTGCGGATCACCAGGAAACTGCCATTGCGCAGGACCTGCTGCATCGGCGTGCGCTTGTCGGCCGGCGCCGCGCTGTCGGCAGCATTGTCGTGGCCGAGCAGGATTTCGCCCAGGTGAACCTGGTTGGGGAACTTCTGGCCCGCGTCGGCCTTGCGGAGCACCGGTTCCGACTGGCTGTCGAGAAATCCGAAGTGCTCACGCGTTGCGTTGGACTTCTTGTCAACCACTAGACGCTGCATCCACTGAACGGACAACACGCGCGGCGCAGCCCGGCCCAGGGTCAGCGCTTCGTACCTGGCCAGCAGCAGTGCGCGCGCAGCGTCGGTAGACAGCGTCGTGTTGCGAATGCGCAGCTGCAGCACGAGATGCACGGAGGCGAGATCCACGCGGGCACACGGATCGTTCTGTGCCACGTCGGCCGCCCGGATGCCCTGCGCCCAGTTCAGCGCCGGCCGACGCCAGCGCCGCGGATGGTTCACCCGCAGGTCGCCCAGCGTCCCGGCGCGGCGCTCCATGCCCTGCACGAACTCCTGCGGCAGGCTGGTGATCTCGTCGTCAGACCATCCCGCCAGCCGCAGGCCCTCCAGCGACACAGCCACGTTGACCGCGATTTCGCCCTCGGCCAGGCTGGCTGTCGCGCTGGTCACCCGCACACCGGCCAGAAAATCGCCCAGATGCCGCGCGGCATCGAACGCCAGCAACAGCAGGCAACCATCGGACACGTCGGGGTAGCTGGCGATGATGCCCCCCTGCACGTCCGGATAGACGCTGTCGTCGGGCACATCCGGCAGGCGGGGAATCGGCCGCTCCGATACCGGTGTCTTGCGCAGCCAGTCCAGCGCGTCACGGAAGCGGATTTCAGCAAACGTGATCGCCTGCTGATACTGCGCGCGTCCGGCGGCCGTGGTGACCATCGGCAGGAACTCGCGGAGCAATTCGCTCGCGGCACGGTGCAGGATGTCGCGATCCGGGGCATCCATATGCAGGTCGACGAGGCGGTACATGCCCGCCAGGCCCCGCATGCCCTGGCGAAATGCCGGGCGGCCGGCCTCCGGCGTGCTCAGCGGCACATTGAGCCCCATGTTGGTCGGGTCAGTCCCGTCCTCACACATCGCGTCGCCGACCATCTCGGCCGACGGGATGCGTGCACGCGTCAACGCCAGGTCGGCGCTGGCCGGGTCGTCCGGATTTCCAGGTGCACCGACCCCGCGATGGCGACGCTCGAACATGCGCAGGTAGTGGGTGTCTTGGTAGGTCAATCCTGGCGGCGAATACAGGAACGAGGACTCGGCCTGCGACCGCCGCAGCCAGACACACCAGGCTTCGAATGAATTCCCCCAACCGGTGACGTAATCCTCGGTGTTGCAGAAGATGAGATCCAGGGAACGCGCTGTCTTTTGCCAGATCACCCGGATGTACGACTCCCAGGACCCGTCGAAGGTCACCGCCAGCAGCACCTTGTCTTCCGGTTCGAGCACCGCGATGCGGATGGAGTGGATGCGCCCCACGCGTTCGACGGCATCCGTCAGAACACGGGCGAAATCATATTCGTGCGCAGTCTGCCGGCCCAGGTGCAGCGCCGCCAGGACCCGCTTGACGCGCGTCTTGTACGTGACAGCCTCCAGCGAAGGCACAAAGCCCTTGCGGATCGGCGCAATGATGGTGAGGTCGGAGGCGCCGGCAAAAGTGGCCGTCTTGATCGTGATGTCGCGTCGCATGTGCTTCCTCGCATGTCATCCGGTGATTCCGGCACTGTCTCTTGTGTCTGGCGGGCTCTGACGGACTGGACGCGGTGGCGCCGCCCGGGTGGCCGGCATCGTGTCTGCCCATGGCCGGTGTTGTACCACTTGCCTGCTTGGGCCACCCTCCGCTACATGCCGGACGCGGCAATCGTCGCAGCCGGGATGCCCAGTCTTGCCGCCACCTGGTTGGCGATCTGCGCGCCCAGCCAGACACCACCTGTACGCCCCAACGCACGCGGGCTGGCAGGAACGCCGAACTCGTCGTCCGTGCCGGCTGCATTGCGTCTGGTGATGCCGTCGAATTGCCAGTGCACGCCCAGGTAGACGCGGCTGATCGAGTTGTCGGTGATGGCCTGCCACAGGCTGTTCAGGCTCAGGGTCAGGTATTCCCGCGGCTGCATGGTTCTGGGGTCCTTGTTGCGGCCGTCGAACTCGTCCGACACAAAACTGAAGCGCACATCGTCAGTGCCGTCAGGATAGAAACCCGCGACACCCTTGTCGACCAGGAACAGGCGCAACAGCTGGAATGCCGCAGCGCCGAACGTGGCGTGTCCGGACGGATAGGCCGGGAAGTCCGGCGTCAGCTTGAGCCCCGAACCGTTCGTGTCGGGCCGCCCCAGCGGCAGCCAGTTCGGATCCGCGTCACCGTTGCCGGGCACCGCATAGCGTATGCCAACGGCGGGGCGCCACATCATGTGGGCTGCGGAGTACTTGTAGTGCCAGGCATCGATGCCCGCGTCGGCCATGGCAATGGCCGTGCCGGCAATGACAGCCAGTTCGTCGTCCGGGCTCAGGCTGCCGGGCCGGCTGTTCTCGATGCCATCGAGCACGCCCAGCACGAGCTGCATGTACAGCCGCGGCGGCGTGCCCAGTTCGTTCGGCCCGTCATAACCCCAGGCGGTACCAAGCACCTCTTCTGGCAGGGTGCGGCCGCCGGGCATGCGGTTGAACTCGCCTTTCGCGTAGACATGGTTGAAGTCGTCACGGTAATGCTGCGTGGGGTTTACCTGGAATGCCGACACCCTCCCGGGCGGGGGAGCAAAGCCCGTGACCCGCGCGGCCAGCAACGGCACCGAGTTGCCCCATTTGCCCCCGGCATAGTGCTGCATCGGGTCGGATGGCGGTGCGATATGGGTGTAGGGAGCGCCGGTGACGGTGTATTGGTCGACCGCCGCATTGGCAGCGTCTGCGGCGCCACGCTGGTGCACCAGCGTTCCGAACGCCCGCCCGGCGGTTTCAGCCGGTGTGCTGCCCGGCGCATGGCCATGGTAGTCGAGCCAGTTGAGCCACGCCGAGGCCATCAGGGTCGCCTGGTTCGGGTAGCGCAGGCGCAAGACCTGCGAACAGGCTGCGGCTGCGTACAGGTCCGGGTTGGCTGCAGCCACGGCCTGGTCCTGGGTGGAAACGGCGATGCCGAGCAGGCCAGGACGACCGGCGGCAATCGCATTGGCATCGTGCAGCGCCGCCAAAGCCATGCCCATCGCACGGGCAGTGAGAAAGGGGCCCTTCTGATCACCTGAACTGAGCGAGGGTGTGTGGTCCCGACGGACGCACTCCATGCTCATGTCGCACCAGAAACGCAGTTTTGCAGACGCAGCTGACATCGTGTTCCTCCGAAACCGTCGATGGGGGCGAACGCGTCAGGCGGGTTGCCGGACGGGCGCTGCGACCCCAAAATCCGATTCGTTCGCCTCGTGACATCAGCGCCCGAACTACGGTGCAGGCGATTGTTCAGGGCGCGGCTGAGGAGCGCATCCTCCCGGCGATGGAGCCCCGGCAAGCGGACGTCCTCCCGATTGAGGAGCAGTCGATCGCCGGTAAGGGTTGCACGGGCACTCTGCCGGGCCCGCGCCGCCACCTGGGTCGGGGGCCGGTCGGGATGCACGTTGTGCGCTCGCGCGGTTCACGCCAACGCGCCACGTCGTCGGGCGTCATCGGCGCAGCCCGACCACGCAGCGCGACGCGTCAGGCGGATGGCGTGAGCTTGTCCTGCGTCCTGGTCTCGAAATCCCCCGACTCGTGCCGCTCGTGCAACTGGCTCGACGGCTCGCCCGACGTGCGGTTGACCATGCGCCCCCGCCGCACCGCCGGGCGCTTCGCGATCTCGTCCGTCCAGCGCTGGACATGGGTGTATTCCTGCACCTGCAGGAATTCACCCGCGCCGTAGACCAGGCCCTTGGCCAGGGCCCCGTACCAGGGCCAGACCGCCATGTCGGCGATCGTGTAGTCCTCGCCTGCCAGGTAGGGGCTCTCTGCCAGTCGGCGGTCCAGCACGTCGAGCTGGCGCTTGACTTCCATGGCGAAGCGGTCGATCGCGTATTCGATCTTGAACGGCGCATAGGCGTAGAAGTGGCCGAAGCCGCCGCCGAGATAGGGAGCCGCGCCCATCTGCCAGAACAGCCACGACAGACATTCGGCGCGCGCAGCGCCGGCCGTCGGCACGAAGGCGCCGAACTTCTCCGCCAGATACAGCAATATCGCGCCGGACTCGAACACCCGGATCGGGGTCGGCCCGCTGCGGTCCACCAGCGCCGGGATCTTGGAATTCGGGTTGGCCCCGACAAAGCCGCTGCTGAACTGCTGCCCCTCGTGGATCTTGATCAGCCAGGCATCGTATTCCGCGCCGCCGTGGCCCAGCGCCAGCAGTTCCTCCAGCAGCACCGTCACCTTGACCCCGTTCGGCGTCGCCAGCGAATACAACTGCAAGGGGTGGCGGCCCACCGGCAGTTCCTTGTCGTGCGTGGGGCCGGCAATGGGGCGGTTGATCGCCGCGAAACGGCCACCGTTCTCCTTGTTCCAGGTCCAGACTGCTGGTGGCGTGTAAGCGGGGGTTTCGGTCATGCGGGTGGGCTCCGTTGGATGTTCGCGCGGTCGTTCGAAAAGCGGGCGATGTGCCCAAGTGGACTTGACTTTACTGGGTTTGCTGCGGCGATGCCGGGCGCATCAACAATTGCGTACGAGGTCGGGGACACAGGTGCGATCAGTTCCGGGGAGATCCAGGCAGCGGGCCGCATCGTGCGTTGGCACCTGAACGAAGCCCGGCGGCTGCTCGCCGACATGGACACGCCGACAGCCCTGGCATCGGCGATCCGGCTCGATGCCTGGCTGCGCAACGAAGCGCTGGCCACCAATACCGATCACGTGCCGACGAAGCGGATCTACCAATACGGTCCGAACTGCGTGCGGGACAGCCGCGACCTGCGCGCGGCGCTGGCCATTCTGGCCGAGCGAGGTCGGGCACAACTGCAGGAAGACGGGCGCAGGCGGGTCGTTGCGATCAATCCCGCGCTGCTGGGTGACCCATCATGATCTACAAGCAATTCAGTTTTCACACCCGAGGGGGTTGCTACCGTTGCTACTCTTGCTACCGTCGACCGGCGCAAATGCTGATCGGTAGCAAGGGTAGCAAGAGTAGCAAGAGTAGCAAGGGGTGCAGGGTCGAAAATCGATGTTCGGCAGCGATACGCTCACGCGGCACTACAGACCAAGCTGCCCACATGCCACATGTAACGTGGCGGCCTCTTGCAGTGACAGCCGTCCAGGGGATCAGGCGTGGCCAATGATCGTGCTGGTGCTCAACTCTACGTAAGCGACAGACTCGAAGGCCACTGCAATCCGGTCAAGATTGCCCAAGACGAGTGGCAGCAAAATCGAGTTCGGCATGTTCCCCGTAGAAATCTGCAACAGGCGCAGTGGCGACCCATGAACAATGTGGGACGTCACAAAGTCACCATCCTTGCTGATGACGACGCGCCCTTCAGAGTCAGCCAAG
>JANMZX010000323.1:0-6989 GCA_031383745.1 Rhodoferax sp.
CTCGGTGAGCGGTGCGCACCGGGCCTGGCCGGTGCACACGTCAAACCTGCCCTGGTGCAGCGGGCACTCGATTTCCCGGCCTTCCAGAAAGCCGTCGCTCAGGCGCGCATGGCCATGGGTGCAGATGTTGTCGGTGGCGAAGACCTCGCCGTCGACCTCATACAGGGCGATCTCCTTGCCGCCCACCTGTACGCCGATGACATCGCCTTCGGGAACATCCGAGAGCGCCGCTGCGTTGATCCAGTCTTCAGCCATGCTGCGTCCTCAAATCGGGTAGATGATGGAATTGGCGATCATTTCGCTGTCGTAGACACACAGGCGCGACAGGAATTTCAACCCCTCCGGCGTTCGCACGATCAGATCGCGGTAATACCCGACATTGAACACCGTCGAGTCGCCGTCGTACTTGGTGCGGATGACGGTGTAGTTGGCCTCCGAGGCGATGCGCTCGCCATGGATGCCGCGCTCCACGGACAGCACGCGCGGCGTACCCACGATGTGCCGCTGGTAGTAGGGGTCGTGGTACATCGTCTCCTTGACGCCATACACCCGGTCCCGAATCATGTTCTTGCTCTCCAGAGCCAGCAGGCACAGGGGCAGGCCCTGGTCGTGGTTCTCGCGCGGTTGCAGCCGGTACGTGCCTTCTTCCACAAAAAACTCGGGCCATTTTTCCCACTCGGCCGAGTCGCAGACCATGGCGTAGTCGCTGTAGAGGTTGAGGAGCTCGAAATAGGTCTTGAAGTCGATCATGTCTATTCCCCCATCACCTTGCGCCAGTATTGGTACATGCCGCGGATCAGGGTCTCCGTGACCATGTGATCCGCGTCGCCGACGTCGTACCCGCCCATTTCGAGCAGGGTGCGATGCGCAGGCTTCTGCTCGAAGCCCTGCTGCGACCATTCGATGACTTCACCGTCGTCCGCTGACACAAAACCTGCCGGTCCGAACAGATTGGCCTGGATCAAGCGACGCTCCTTCATCTCGGCGGTGTCGTCTTCAAAACCGAAGTGGGTCCAGACGAAATCGAAGGAGCCGTGGCCGTTGGGCTGGATGTGGCGTGTGGATACGCTGTTGACCTGCTGCTGGATGATGACACTCGGGAAGATCGTGGTCATGACCGCAGTGGGGCCTCCCCACCACGGCTCGGGAACGATGTCCAGCAGGCGCGGGTCGTTCACCTTCATCTGGTCCTTGAAGCTGTCCACACCGGACACCACATCGGCATTCTTGCCGCCCTGCCCGCGTGTCGAAATCATGGCCGCATGTCGGAACTTGTCGTCCATCTTCAATTCGGACTTGTTGTCGGCGCGCCAGAGTCCGAAGGTGGAGAACCAGGTGTGCAGCAGTCCCGGGTGGTAAGGGTCCTTGATGTTCTCCTGCATCAGCTTCCAGTTTCCCGGAATGCGCTGGCGGCGGTACCCCAGTATCTGCAGCTTGCGGCCATCGAAGACGCGGTCGAAGTAGTGCAGGATGGTGGGGCCCAGGAATTCCTCGAACGGTTCCACGTCGTGGTCGAATGAGGCGAATACGACACCACCACGCACCGCCACCTTCAGCTTGGTCAGCCCATGGTCTGCTACCTTGAAGTCCTTGGGCATGCCGCCATGGACCTTGCCCTCCTGCTTGACGCCACGGAGAAAGGGAACGCCCTGCAAGTCGCCCTTGAGGCTGTAGTTCCACTGGTGGTAAGGACAGAAAAAGTCCTTGGCATGGCCGTTGCGCTCACGGCAAAAACGCATGCCCCGGTGGGCGCAGACGTTTTCCACCACGTTCACGCCACCATCCGGGTCACGCACCATGATGACGGAGCGTTCACCGACCACGGTGCGCCGGAAGTCACCGGCATTGGGAATTTCTGCCTCCAGGCCCACATAGCACCAATGGCCGTTGTAGAACAGCCGATCCAGTTCCTTCTTGTAGAGATCCTCCCGGGTATAGGCCCAGAAGGGCACCCGGCTGGTTCCATCCCCCGGCCACGCCGGATCTTGTGGGAATACAGACTTCGTTTCGTTCATGGCTTGTCTCCTCGGGTTGGCTGCGTGGCAGTGGATGCAGCGCGTTTCAGATGCCGCTGGGGTAAAAGGCGTCCGCGTGGACATGGCTCGGCTCGACGCCCATGCGCGTCACCAGAAGGTTCAGTGCCTCCACCATGGCCGGTGCGCCGCAAAGATAGGCTCGCCAGCCAACCAGGGTGCGCAGGTCCTTTTCGATCGCATCGGTGACCAGGCCACCGCGTTGGCCAGCACCCGCGGGACCGGTCGCCACGACGATATGCAGCGTGACGTTCGGATGGGCGCGCGCCAATGCCTGAAGGCGCTGCGCGTCGTACACGTCCTGTGCGCTGCGTACACCGAAGTACAGATGGATGGGGTTTTGCATCCCGGTCTCGAGCGCGCCCCGGACGATGGACAGTACGGGCGCGAGCCCCGTACCACCACCTACGCAGAGCATCGGCCCGGCATGCTTTTGCCGCAGGTAGGCAGTACCCAACGGTCCACTGAGGCGAATCGATGCCCCCACCTGAAGTTCATCGAAGATGAACGCGGTGACCCGGCCATCCGGCACCCTGCGGATCTGGAACTCCATGTCGGAGTCTCCACACAAACCGGCCATCGAGTACGGCCGGACGTGGTCAGGCGTGAACTGCAGGGTGCAATACTGGCCCGGACTGAACGCTATCGGCTTGGCGAGCTTGACACGCACGCGACGGATGTCGTGGGTTGCCGCGTCGATCGCCGTCACCGTGCCTTTCACGATGCGCGCGGCATGCACCACCACTTCGTCCACCTCGGGCAATTCGATCGCACAGTTGTCGGTCAGCACCGACTGGCAGGCCAGCACGTAGTCATCCTTTCCGGCATGGGGTCTGCCCGTATCGGGACCGCTGCTGCGGACCTGCCCGGACAACACACGACAGCGGCAGGTACCGCAGCGCCCGGCCATGCAACTGTAGGAGATGGGCAACTGGTGGGCCCTGAGCACATCCAGCAGATTGCTTCCACTGTCCACGTTCAGGCGCATGCTGAGCGGTTCTACGACGAGTTCCATGTCTTGCAGGCTGCTGCCTTTGTCTCCGGTATGAGGCGATTCTGGCGACACGCCTCATATAAGTCGATAAAGCAAGGCCCATAGATACAATCACCATCGTGAATATCGGGGTGTTGCATGGACCTGCGCGAAATTGACCTGAATCTGCTGGTGATCTTCAACCAGCTTCTGCTTGACCGCAGCGTTTCAGCGTCCGCAGAGAAACTGGGCCTGACGCAGCCGGCCGTCAGCAATGCCCTCAAGCGATTGCGCGCGGTGCTGAAGGACGAACTGTTCCTGCGGACGGCGCGCGGGATGGAACCCACGCCTTATGCCATGCATCTGGCAGAACCGGTGATCTATGCGCTGAACGCGCTGCAGACGGCGCTCACCACCCGTGACTCGTTCGACCCGCAAACAAGCACGCGCAATTTCCAGTTGGCGATGACCGATATCGGTGAGATGTACTTCATGCCGCCGTTGATGGGTGCACTGGCCAAGAGGGCGCCGCATGTGCGAGTGAGTACGGTTCGACCCAACTTCGGAAACCTCAAGGAAGACATGGAGTCAGGGACGGTTGACCTGGCGCTGGGCCTGTTGCCCAACCTGCAGACGGGGTTCTTTCAACGACGGTTGTTCCGCCACAAATACGTGTGCGTGTTCCGCAAGGGGCACCCTGTGGCCAAGGCGCCCATGACGCTGAAGCAGTTTGCCGAACTGGACCATGTTGGCGTGATCGCCGCCAACACGGGGCACGGTGAAGTGGACGGTTTGCTTGAGCGGGCAGGCATCAAGCGCAAGATGCGGCTGATCGTGCCGCACTTCATTGCCGTGGGGCACATACTTCAATCCACCGACCTGATTTCCACATTGCCGGAACGATTTGCCGAACGCTGCCAAGCGCCGTTCGGGCTTGCGACGTCACCGCACCCGGCTCGACTTCCCGACATTGCGATCAACCTGTTTTGGCATGCAAAGTTGAACCGGGATCCCGCCAACATGTGGATCCGGCAGCTGTTCGTCGAGCTATTTGCAGACAGTGATGGCAAGCGGTCTGCGTCGCTTCCCACACGGTGATCGATCAGCACCGAGGCTGGCCGATGCGCAGGTTTGCCGCTGGCCGACTCGGCGTAGCGGACGGTGCGCAACCCGCCTTCCAATCACGGCCTCCAGCCTGTATGGCTCTGGCTGTTGCGACGTCAAGCGATTGAACCCTGCCGGGTTACGGTGCATCCCTCACGAACGGGCGCTGCGCATCAAGGCCGATCAGCGAGTTCCGTGACCGCCGCAAATCCCAGGTGGTGGTGAATTCGCGCATGGTCAAGGCGGTTGCAACACAGGCGTTTACTTCCGGCAACCTTTGTCGCGCCATGTCGCGTGCACTCGCTCCGACACCATGGAACAGCAGGATCAGCTGTTTGGCAGTGTCGGCCGGCTGCTGGATGCAAAGCGATCCTGCCATCTCAGACTCCCGGTGCATGAGAGAGTGCTTCATCGCGCCATGCGGCCTCGCCAGCCCGCACGTCTGCAGCGCCAAACAGATACGCATCCATCGACAACATGCCGTGGGTGATGCCTCCTGGCAAGACGCTGGCAGGCGCATCGGCAGCGGCTGCTCCCGCCGCGACGAACAGGGGCAGCAGGTGTTCGACGGTCGGATGCGCGCGTGCGGCATGCGGCGCACGCGTCAGCGTTTGCAGCAGCAAGTCGCGGTCTCGGGCCAGGACCGCCGCCTGCATCCAGGCGACGAACTCCTGCACGTAGGTCTCGTCCTGCCCATGTCCCTGGCGAAACTCGCGCAGGTTGTGTGTCAGGCTGCCCGAACCCACGATGAGCACGCCCTGTTCCGACAGGGGCGACAAAGCTTCCCCGAACAGCCATGCCGATTCCGGGTCCAGGGTGGCGGGCATCGAGACCTGGAACACCGGCACATCGGCCTGGGGATACAGATACCGCATCGGCACCCAGGCACCATGGTCCAGGCCGCGCTGTGGGTCCAGGGCCACCCGGTGACCCGCTTGCGCCAACAGGGACGCTGCCGTCTGTGCCAGCTCCGGATGGCCGGGTGCCGGGTACTGGATCCGGTACAGGTCTTCGGGGAAACCCCCGAAGTCGTGCATAGTCTGCGGCATCGGCGCGCTCGACACGGCCACGTCGCGGGTCATCCAGTGCGGCGACACCACCAGCACCGCGCGCGGGCGTTCCAGGGTGCGTCCGAGCCGCTCCAGCTGCGGGCCGGCGATGCCCGGCTCCAGAGCGAACGTGGGAGCGCCATGGGATACGAACAAGCTTGGAAGACGGTTCACGGCGGGGCTCCTTGGACTTGCTTCGGCAGTTGCTCAGGCCAGGGCGCTATCGCCGGCACCGGGGAACCTGTGTGACGCTTTTCTGCCGACGCCGGCGCGGGATGCCAGCAGGTTGTCCAGCGACACACGCCCGGCTCCGCTGATGCACAGAGCCACGGTCACAGCCAGCAAGGCCAAGGCATATTCGTAGCCGCCGTTGCTCAGGAACAGCCCCTTGCTGATGTGTGCACTGAAGATCGCCACCAGCATCGTGAACGCCAGCACCGCGGAGGCGGGACGCACCAGCAGACCGAGCAGCAGGGCCAGTCCGCCCAGGAACTCGGCACTGCCCGCCAGCAGCGCCAGCAGCGCGCCGGGATGCAGGCCGATAGAGTCCATCCACTGCCCGGTGCCCTCCAGGCCGTAGCGACCGAACCAGCCGAACAGCTTCTGGGCGCCGTGCGCGACGAAGATGATGCCGACGGGGATACGCACGGCCAGAGGGGCCAGGCCCGCGTCGGAGGCCAGGATGCGTTGTGTGAAGGTCGATGTCATGGATAACTCCTGAAGGTGAAAGTGGAACGATGAAGCATGGGATGGACGGACGGATGATCTCTGTGGCTCAGGCCTTGTGGATCCAGGTCGGCGCGATGCTGGTGCCCAGGCCGGCGCCGTAACCGAGGTACACGTTCAGGCCAGCCAGCGGCTCCAGGTAGCGGGCGTTCTTCAAGCCGCCTGCGTCGACGGTGGCAAACCCCATGCTCTCGGCCAGGGCCTGGACGGTCTGCTTGGCGCGTTCGCTGTCACCGGCAAAGAAGACGCTGGCCTTGCGGCCGTTGCCGAAGTCCGCACCCGCTGCAAGCACCTGGGCAAACAGGGTGTTGAAGGCCTTGACCACCAGCGCATCCGGAACCGCCCGGGCGATCTCTTCGGCGGCAGAGGTGTCGTACCCGAGGGTCAAGCCCATGTAGTCCGGAGTGAGCGGGTTGGTGATGTCCACCACCACCTTTCCCGCGAGGCTGCCGACCGAGCGCAGCGCGGTGACCGCGTCGGCATACCCCGTGGCGACGATGACGACATCCACGCCGGTGGCGGCGTCGGCCAGTGGCACCGCCTGCACGCCCGGGTACTGCGTTGCCAGCGCTGCCGCCTTGTCGGCCTGCCGCGCTGCGACGCGAACCTGGTGGCCGGCTGCGTGCAGTTGTTTGACGAAGCCCGAGCCCATGTTGCCGGCGCCGATGACGAGTGTCTTCATGATGTGTTCCTTTGCTTGAAGTAATCCGCCAAGTCTGGCGGTAACGCATGTCGAAATGCAGTGAACGAACTTTATAAGCACATGGAAGGAAGATAAACATCCTAGAATCGTATTTATTGTTCTCAGAAATAGCACAATGGACCGATTTCTTGAAATGCAGACCTTCGCGGCGGTGGTCGACGCCGGCAGTTTCGTCAAGGCGTCACTGGCCCTCGGGACGTCCAAGGGCGCGGTGTCGCGTTATGTCGGCGACCTGGAATCACGCCTGGGCGTGCGCCTGTTGCACCGCACGACGCGCCGCCTGTCCCTGACCGAAGAGGGTCAGGTGTTCTATCTGCGCAGCAAGGAACTTCTGGCCGATGTGGACGAAGCCGAGGCCGAGATCACCTCGCGCAGCGGCGAAGCCAGCGGACTGCTCCGGA
>JANMZX010000416.1:0-5019 GCA_031383745.1 Rhodoferax sp.
CGGCCTTCCACACGGCCACTTTCAACAATGATGTCGCCTTTGTCCATTCGCTTGACGGTGCCGACAAAAATCTTGTCGCCACGCGACATGAAGTCGTTGAGCAGCATTTCGCGCTCGGCGTCGCGGATGCGCTGCAGGATCACCTGCTTGGCGGCCATGGCGCCAATGCGCCCGATCGGTACCGACGGCACCGACTCCTCGATATATTCGTCGACCTCGACGTCCGGGATCTGCTCGATCGCCTCGAACAGCAGGATTTCCTGGTCGGGCAATTGCAGGCCGGCCTCGTCGGGTACCACATGCCAGCGCCGGAATGTCTCGTAGTTGCCGCTGTCGCGGTCCACGGCAACGCGGATGTCCACGTCGCCCGGGTACAACTTCTTGGTCGCCTGTGCCAATGCCGCCTCGACCGCGGCAAACACGACATCCCGCTCCACGCTCTTTTCGCGTGAAATGGCGTCCACCAACATCAACATTTCGCGATTCATGCCATTACTCTCCTAAAGTCATTGCCCTTGCTGGCGTCCATGAGAACGCCAACCAGCGATTCGCACAATCCGACAGATCAAACATCCGGCGCGCCATCGGCGCCCTTGGCCCCGCGGCCCTTGAAACTCACGATCGGCGCCAGGCGGGCCTCGCGCACTTCATCCAGCGTGAAACCCAATGCCTGCACGGGCGGCGGCGGGCGCTTCTTGCTGACCTTCTGGCCGGGCTTGACCGGCGGCGCATCCGTCCAGACGACCTGCCACCCGTGCGGCGCGCCCCCGGACGCCACCACACGCTCCAGCGTGCCCCGAAACTTCTTGCGATTGGCGCTCACCAGGCCCTGCGCGGCCGCTCCGACAGGCGCCTTCAGGCTGATGTCGACCATGGATCCGGCAAAACGCTCGAAATCCCGCTCATGGCGCAAGGGGCGGTCAATACCCGGTGAGGACACCTCGAGCCGCTTGTATTCCACCGCGTCGACTTCCAGCGCGAACTGGAGTTGCCGGGTCACCTTCTCACAGTCCTCCACCGTCACGAACTGTTCACCCGTCGCACCAGTGGCGTCCGGCAGCCAGGGCAGATCGATGGTGATGCGCAGCAAACCTCCGGCCGAGCGTTCGATCTCGACCAGGTCGTAACCCAGACCGGTTACCGTTTGCTCAACTATGTCCTGCAGTGCCACCCGTTTCGAATCCTCAAGCCTCGCCACGACGACGAACGAAATCCATTTGCCCAAAAAAAACGGGCGGTAGAAACCCGCCCGTTTGGTCGTGAAGCACGGATTCTAGCGCAACAAATCGGGTTTTGCCGCACCAAACCACGGGAAAACCCGTAAAAAAATTAGCCCGATCAGGTCGCCGAGCGCACCAGGTTGACCGTGTAGGGGTGCACGGGACGGTCCAGCACCTGGTGCAGCGGACCGGACTCCACGATCCGGCCGTCCTTGAGCACCAGCACGTGGTGCGCCATGGCCCGGATCACGTCCACGTCGTGGGTGATCAGGAGGTAGCTCAGGGCGCGCTCGCGCTGCAGGCGTTGCAGCAGCTCGAGCACCTGCTTCTGGATCGTGACGTCGAGCGCACTGGTCGGCTCGTCCAGCACCAGCAGCCGCGGCTCCACGATCAGCGCGCGCGCGATCGCCAGGCGCTGGCGCTGCCCGCCCGAAAACTCATGCGGGTAACGCTGCAGCAGGTTGGGGAAATGCACTTCATCCAGACCGACCTCCCACAACGCGGCCAGCACCCGTTTCTGGCGCTCCGGGCCGTGCATCTGGGGGGCGTGCACCAGCAGGCCTTCGCCCACGATCTCTTCCACCGTCATGCGCGGCGAAAGCGACGAAAACGGGTCCTGGAACACCACCTGCATGGTGCGGCGCAGGGCCTTGTCGGCGGCGGCATCGCGCCCCCACGGCAGGCCGTCCACCAGCAGTTCGCCGGAAAAAGGCTGCAGCCCCAGCGCGGCCAGTGCAATCGTCGACTTGCCCGACCCGGACTCGCCGATGACACCGAGCGTCTGCCCCCGCGCCAATTCGAAGCTGGTGTCCTGCACCGCCACAAAAGAGCCCTTGCGGAACCATCCACGCAGGCCGGGCACCGGCACCGGATAGGTCACTCGCAGATGGGCAGCCCGCAGCAGCGGCGCAGCGTCGGCGGACGTGCCGGCATCGCCAGGGACCTCGTCCACATCGCGTACCGGCTTGCTCTCGATCAGCTTGCGGGTATAGGCGTGCTGCGGGTTGGCGAACACGTCGGCCACCGCCCCCTGCTCCACCACCACGCCGTCTTCCATCACCGCCACCCGGTCGGCGAACTTGCGCACCAGGTTCAGGTCGTGTGTGATCAGCAGCACCGCCATGCCGTACTCGCGCTGCAGATCCGACAGCAGCTCCAGGATCTGGGTCCGCACGGTGACGTCCAGCGCGGTCGTAGGTTCGTCCGCCAGCAGCAGCGCCGGGCGGCACGCCAGGGCCATGGCGATCATGGCGCGCTGGCGCTGGCCCCCTGACAACTGGTGCGGGTAGGCCTGCGCGCGGCGCTGGGGCTCGGCAATCCCGGTGCTCGCGAGCAGTTTCACCGTCGCCGCGGCGCACAGCGAGCGGTCCAGCCCCTGCTTGAGCTGCAGCACCTCCGCGATCTGCTCGCCAACCGTGAACAGCGGGTTGAGCGCCGTCATCGGCTCCTGGAAGATCATGGCGATGTCCTGCCCGCGGATCGCCTGCAGTTCCGGCAAGGGCATGGCCAGCAGATCGACCGCCGGGCGTTGGCCTGGTGTGAAAACCGCGCTGCCGCTGCAATGGGCGTTCATGGCCAGGCGCAACAGGCTCAAGGCGGTCACGGTCTTGCCGGAGCCGGATTCGCCCACCAGGGCCAGTTTTTCGCCCCGGGAGATCGAAAAATCGATACCCCGCACCACGTCCTTGCCGCCGAACGCCACCCGCAGACCGCGCACCTCGAGCAGGCGCACCGCATTGGTGGATGCAACGCCAGCTGGCATGCTGCCGGTTGCCTGCGGGGCGCTCACACCGGCTCCCTGGCCGCCGGCGCCGGGTCCTGGTCGACCTTGCGCGGGTCGAGCGCGTCGCGCAGGGCGTCACCCATGAAGGTGAGCAGCAGCAGGGTCAGCACCAGCACGGCAAACGTGGAGAGGGAAATCCACCACGCATCGATGTTGTTCTTGCCCTGCGAGAGCAACTCGCCCAGCGATGGCGTGCCCGGCGGAACCCCCAGCCCCAGGAAGTCGAGCGACGTCAGCGCCAGGATGGCACCGCTCATGCGAAATGGCAGGAAGGTCACCACTGGCGTGAGGCTGTTGGGCAGCACATGGCGCACGATGATCTGCCAGTTGCCGACCCCGAGCGCCCGCGCGGCCCGCACATAGTCGAGTTGCCGGTTGCGCAGGAATTCGGCGCGCACATAGTCAGACAGGCCCATCCAGCCGAACAGGCTCAGCAGCACCAGCAGCAGTGCGATGCTGGGCGCAAACACCGCGCTGAAGATGATCAGCAGGTAGAGCTCCGGCATCGAGCCCCAGATCTCGATGAAGCGCTGCACGGCCAGATCGGTCCTGCCGCCGAAGAAGCCCTGCAAGGCGCCAGCGACCACACCCAGAAAAACCCCGGTGATGGTCAAGGCCAGGGCAAACAGCACACTCACGCGAAAGCCGTAGATCAGTTGCGCCAGCAGGTCGCGGCCGCGGTCGTCGGTGCCCAGCAGGTTGGCGCGGGTCGGGCGCGAAGGGTTCGGCTCGGCGGCGAAGTAGTTCAGGGTCTTGGGGCCGTAGGGGTTGGGCGCGAACACGGCCCAGTTGCCCCCGCTCGACAGGCGATCGCGGATGAACGGATCGAGGTAGTCGGTGGTGGTTTCGAAGTCGCCGCCGAAGGTCTTTTCGGGGTAGTCCTTCAGCATGGGGAAGTAGGTGGTGCCCTGGTATCGCACCAGCAGCGGCCGGTCGTTCGACACCAGCTCCGCGGCGAGACTCAACACCACCATCACCACAAACGCTATCAGGCTCCAATACCCCAGGCGGTTGCGTCGAAACCGCATCCAGGCGCGGCGGCCGGGTGACAGGCTCCTGGTGCGGGTGGCTGGTGGTATTGCCATATCAATCGAATTTCACCCGGGGATCGACCCAGACATAACAGAGATCGGAAATCAGCTTGGTCACCAGGCCGATAAGGGTGAACAGGAACAGCGTTCCCAGCACCACCGGGTAATCGCGCCGGATCACGCTCTCGTAACTCAGCAGGCCCAGGCCGTCGAGCGAAAACAGGGTTTCTATCAGCAGCGAACCGGTGAAAAAAGCGCCAATGAAAGCCGCCGGAAAACCGGTGATGATGGGTATCAGTGCGTTGCGGAACACGTGTTTCCACAACACGCGGCGCTCGCCAAGCCCCTTGGCACGCGCGGTCACCACATACTGCTTTCGGATCTCCTCGAGGAACGCGTTCTTGGTGAGCATCGCAGTGACCGCAAAACTGCCCAGTACCATGGCCGTGATCGGCAGGGTGATGTGCCAGAGGTAGTCGACGATACGCGCGCCCCAGCTCAATTCGTCCCAGTTGCTCGATGTCAGGCCACGCAGCGGGAACCACTGCAGCTGGCCGCCGAAGATGACCAGCAGGGCCACGCCCAGCACGAAGCCCGGAATGGCATAACCGAGCAGGATCAGCAGCGTCGTGACAAAGTCGAACCGCGACCCCGCGCGCACCGCCTTGGCCACCCCGAGCGGCACCGCAATCAGGTAGCTGATGAAAAATGTCCACAGCCCCAGGCTGATCGACACCGGCAGTTTCTCGATGATCAGCTGGCCGACGTCCTTGTTCTGGAAGAAGCTCTTGCCCAGATCGAAACGCGCGAACTGGCCCAGCATCTGCACGAAACGCTCATGCGGCGGCTTGTCGAAACCATACAGGGCCTTGATCTGCGCGATGCGTTTCGGGTCCACACCCTGGGAGCCACGGTAGCTCAGGCCGCCGCCTTCGGCGCTGGTGCCGGCGCCCGCCTTGGCCTCGGCGAGGTACTGCTCGACCGG
>JANMZX010000419.1:0-3173 GCA_031383745.1 Rhodoferax sp.
GCTGACACTTTTTGGCATCTTCTTCGTGGTGGCGCTGGCGGGCGTGCCCTTGTTGTACGCGATCCTGGTGACCACCGTGGGGGTGATCTGGATCGGCGGGCTGGGCCACCCGATGGAGACGATCTTCCTGTCCTTCATCGGTGGCGTGGAGCCTTTCATCCTGCTGGCCGTGCCGTTGTTCATCTTTGCCGGCGAGTTGCTGGCCCAGGGGGGCGTGGGCAAACGCATCGTCGAGTTTGCGCGGGTTCTTTTCGGCTGGTTGCCGGGTGGCCTGGGCGTGGTGACGGTGGTGAGCTGCACGCTGTTCGGCGGGGTGTCGGGCTCTGCCATCGCCGATACCGCAGCCATCGGTTCGCTGGTGATACCCGCGATGGTGGCGCGCGGGTATTCCCGCGGCTTCGCGGCGGCGTTGCTGGCGGTAGCCGGCACGATCGCGCTGCTGATGCCGCTGTCGATACCGTTCCTGATCTACGCCTTCATCTCCGGCGTGTCGATGCGCACGCTGTCGATGGCCGGTTTGCTGCCGGCGCTGGCATCCGCGCTGGCACTGATCTGCGTGTGCATGTGGCACGGCCGGCGCACCGGCTGCGACAACGGCGAAGGGCGCTCGACCGGGCCCCAGATCTGGGCCGCCACGCGGGACGCCGGCCCGGCGCTGCTGATGCCGGTGATCATCATCGGCGGCATCTGGACCGGAGTCTTCACGCCCAGCGAGTCGGCGGCGATTGCCGTCGTCTACGGCCTGGTGGTGTCGCTGTTCTACTACCGGGATCTCAAGTGGCAGCGTATCCCGCAACTGCTGCTCAACGCCTTCGTGACCAGTGCCACCGTGATGCTGGTGATCGGCGCGACCGGCGCCATGGCCTGGCTTATCACGGTGGAGCAGGTGGCGATGCAGATGGCGCAGTGGATCCAGGTCGTGGCCACCGAGCCATGGATGTTCCTGCTGCTGTTCAACATCTGCCTGTTGCTGCTCGGCATCTTCATCGAGCCGCTGCCCGCGATGCTGCTCTCGGCGCCGCTGTTCCTGCCACTGGCCAAACACTTCAACATGGACATGGTGCATATCGGCGTGGTGATGACGGCCAACCTGGCGATCGCGCTGTACACGCCGCCTGTGGGAGGCACCCTGTTCGTGGCTGCCAAACTTGCCAAGGTGGGAATCGGCGAGATTTCACGCAACCTGTGGCCGCTGATGTCGGCCACGTTTGCCATCGTGCTGCTGGTGACCTACTGGCCGGCGCTGTCGCTGTGGTTGCCGCGGCTGATCGCATCGATGTAGGAGGAGAGAGTCATGCAGGCACTGGTGGTGCGGTTCAGGATCAAGCCCGGTTTTGTCGACGCGTTCGCGCAGGCCATCATCGAAAATGCCCGCGCATCGCGCGACACCGAGCCGGGCTGCCGGCAGTTCGATGTCTGCCGCGACCCCCAGGACCCTGGCCTGTTTTTCCTGTACGAGTTGTATGACGACGCGGCAGCGATCACGGCGCATTTGCAAAGCAGCCACTACCTGCGAATGAATGACGCTACCGCCGGGTGGGTGGACGACAAGCAGGTGTGGCGCTACGACAGGGTTGCGCCTTGAGCGGCTCGATCTGAGCGATTGCCGGTTTGCCATGGGCGCGGCAAGCGCGACTTTCTTGTTTTTCCTCCAGCCAAGGAAAACCAGGTGCGCCAGACGCTGCACAGGATCAGGCCGGCGGCGTGTCGTGGGATCAGACCGGCGGCGTGTCGTGGGATCAGACCGGCGGTGCGTAGTGGGATCAGGCCGGCGATGCATTCGGCTCCGCGGCTGTCCCCCGCCCTGCGGGCTCCTCCTTTATGCCGCTGCGCCGAACGCACCGCCGACCTGATCTTGCGACCTGGTTGAAGTACGGTGCGCCAACAGCCCCTGCCGCCGATAGGACCGGGCAGTTGTCGCGGCGAGGTAAAGGAGGAGCCCGCAAGGCGGGGGACACGAGCGGCGGCAACTGGTCAGTCCTCTCGGCTCGCCAACAGCGGCCCCCATTCTGTGATTCACGACCGCCAGCCAAGCCAAGGCAGCCCAAACCGAACCCGTCGTGACTTCAGAAACGCGCACTCGATCAGTCGATCTCAGCTATACCCAGTTTGTCCCTCAGCCCGGTTCACAATCGCGTATTCCGTTTCTGCTTTGCTTTCATCGATGTCCGACACCACACCTGCATCTCCCGCTGCCCCTTTGCTCACCCCCATCGAAGCCCGCGTCCTCGCGACCTTGATGGAAAAGGCGCGCACGGTGCCCGACAGCTACCCGCTGTCACTCAACAGCCTGCTGATGGGCTGCAACCAGAAGACATCACGCGAACCGCTGATGGAGCTCGACGAGGCGCAGATCGCCACCGCGCTCGACAACCTGAAATCCGCCGGCCTGGTGCGCGAATCCAGCGGTGGGCGCACCACGCGTTACGAGCACAACTTCCAGCGCGGCGTCGGGGTGTTCGAACAGGCGGCGGTGCTGCTGGGCCTGCTGATGCTGCGTGGGGCGCAGACTGCGGGCGAGTTGCGCCTGAACAGCGAGCGCTGGTACCGCTTTGCCGATATCTCGTCGGTAGAGGGGTTTCTGGAGGAACTGCTGGAGCGCTCCGCCGAGAAGGGCGGGCCGCTGGTGGTCAAGCTGCCACGCGCGCCTGGGACCCGCGAGCAGCGATGGGCGCATCTGATGTGCGGGCCGGTGTACGCGGCGCAGTCGGAGCCGCAAGGCGCACCGGACCGGCTGGCGGGCGACACCGCCGAGCGCATCGCGCGCCTGGAGACGGAGGTGGCGCAGTTGCGCGAGACCGTGCAGCGGCTGTGCGCCGAGTTGGGCGTGACCCCAAGCGCGACTTGACGTCACCTGCCGGGGTCGCGCCAGCGATCTGCGCGAAGTACAGGTACTTTCGGATACCAGTTTGCGTTCAACCTAGATTCGGCAGTTGGACGCGCCCGAGCGGGCTGCGATGTGGTGGGCTGGCAAGGCGCGACGACGCTGCGGGCTCATGCCCGCGAGGAGAAGCAACGCCGCCAGCGTGCCGCAGCGCGGCTAGATCGGGTGCGTAGCGCTCTCACCCAGGTGGTGAACTCCGTCGTGGGTACAAAACTCAATGTTCATATGGAGTTGCAAGCGGAAACAAGCGGTCAACTGCCGAATCTAGGTTCAATCATATGGAATCTGA
>JANMZX010000451.1:0-5114 GCA_031383745.1 Rhodoferax sp.
GGTGCGGCCTGGTACCCGCTGCAGATGGCGCGCGAACTGGAGGACGCGATCCTGTCGATGCGCACCAACGAACTCGACATCGGCACCTGGCTCATCAAGACCGAAGGCGACGTGGCGGCCGTGCTGGCGCTGGACGCGACCCTGCGCGCGCACCAGGGCCACTGGCTGGTGCGCGAGACCGTGGGTCTGTTGCGCCGCACGTTGAGCCGGCTCGATGTGTCATCGCGCTCGCTGTTTGCGCTGATCGAGCCGGGCTCGTGTTTTGCCGGCACGCTGCTCGAACTGGCGCTGGCCTGCGACCGCAGCTACATGCTGGCGTTGCCCGACGACGCGGCGCGCGCGCCCGGCATCGCGCTGGACGAGGTGAATTTCGGCAGCTACCCGATGGCCACCGGGCAAAGCCGGCTGGCCCGGCGCTTCTACGAAGAAACCCGGCCGTTGCTGGGCGCGCGTGCGCGCTGCGGTGAAACACTGGATGCCGGTGCCGCCTTCCGGCTTGGCCTGGTGACGGCCAGCCCGGACGACATCGACTGGGCCGACGAGGTGCGCATCGCGATCGAGGAGCGGGTGGCGATGTCGCCCGACGCCTTGACCGGCCTGGAGGCCAACCTGCGCTTCAACGGCACCGAGACCATGGCCACCCGCATATTCGGCCGGCTTACCGCCTGGCAGAACTGGATCTTCCAGCGCCCCAACGCCGTCGGCGAGAAGGGCGCATTGAAGGTCTACGGCAAGGGCGACAAGGCCGCCTTCGACTGGAACCGCGTCTGACCCACTCGGCCACTCCCAACAATCACCATCCCAACTTCACAGGCAAACACCATGTCCAGCATCAACTACAACGACAAGATACCCAACAATGTCAACCTGAGCGAAGACCGCACGCTGCAGCGCGCGCTCGAGCAGTGGCAGCCCAACTACCTGAGCTGGTGGAACGACATGGGCCCCGACGGCAGCCAGGATTTCGACGTCTACCTGCGCACCGCCGTCAGTGTCGACCCGCAGGGCTGGGCGCAGTTCGGCCATGTGAAGATGCCCGACTACCGCTGGGGCATCTTCCTGAACCCGGCCGAGAAGGACCGCAAGATCCATTTCGGCGACCACAAGGGTGAAGACGCCTGGCAGGATGTGCCCGGTGAGCACCGCGCCAACCTGCGCCGCATCATCGTGACGCAGGGTGACACCGAACCGGCGTCGGTCGAACAGCAGCGGCACCTGGGCCTGACGGCGCCCAGCCAGTACGACCTGCGCAACCTGTTCCAGGTCAACGTGGAGGAGGGCCGCCATCTGTGGGCCATGGTCTACCTGCTGCACAAGCATTTCGGGCGCGACGGCCGCGAGGAGGGCGAGGCGCTGCTGCAGCGGCGCAGCGGCCAGCAGGACAACCCGCGCATCCTGCAGGCGTTCAACGAGGAGACACCCGACTGGTTGTCGTTCTTCATGTTCACCTACTTCACCGACCGCGACGGCAAGTTCCAGCTCTGCGCGCTGGCCGAATCCAGCTTCGACCCGCTGGCGCGCACCACCAAGTTCATGCTGACCGAAGAGGCGCACCACATGTTCGTGGGCGAGAGCGGCATCTCGCGGGTGATCCAGCGCACCTGCGCGGCAATGAACGAACTCAAGACCGACGACGTCACCAAACTGCGTGCCGCCGGGGTGATCGACCTGCCCACGCTGCAGCGCTACCTGAACTTCCACTTCAGCGTCACCATCGACCTGTTCGGCGCCGACGAATCCAGCAATGCCGCCACCTTCTACTCCACCGGCATCAAGGGCCGCTACGAGGAAGGCAAGCGCAACGACGACCATATCCTCAAGGGCCAGACCTACAAGGTGCTGGCGGTGCAGGGCGACCAGATCGTGGAGCGCGAGGTGCCGATGCTCAACGCGCTGAACGAGGTGCTGCGCGACGACTACATCAAGGACTCGATCGGCGGCGTCGGGCGCTGGAACAAGGTGATCGAAAAGACCGGCATCCCGTTCCGGCTGCAGACGCCGCACAAGGCCTTCCACCGCAACATCGGTGCGCTGGCCGGCGCCAAGGTGTCGCCCGACGGGCGCGTGTTGAGCGAGGCCGAATGGGCTGCCAGGGTGGGTGACTGGCTGCCCACCGCCAACGACCGCGCCTTCGTCGCCAGCCTGATGGGCCGCGTGGTCGAGCCCGGCAAGTTCGCCAACTGGATCGCGCCGCCGGTGATGGGCATCAACCGCCAGCCGGTCGACTTCGAGTACGTGCGTTTCAACTGAGCATCATGGACATGGCGGACACGGCTGTCATCCGGCAGCACCTGATCGATCCCGAGATCTGCATCCGGTGCAACACCTGCGAGGCGACCTGCCCGGTGGGGGCGATCACGCACGACGACCGCAACTATGTGGTGGATGTGTCGAAGTGCAATCTGTGCATGGACTGCATCGCGCCGTGCCCGACCGGCTCCATCGACAACTGGCGCACCCTGCCACGGGTGCGCGCCTACCCGGTGGCGGAGCAACTGGTGTGGGACGAATTGCCGGCGGAAATGTCGCCGGAGCAATTGGCGGATGCCGGTGTCGCCGCACCGGATGTGTTGCCGGTGCAGGCTGCTGCGACCGTGTTCGCGGGCACTGCAGCCTCGCCGGGCAGCCAGTACGGCGCCAGCTTGCCACCCTGGTCGGCTGCCCATGCGTATACCAACCTGTACGGCCCGAAAGCGGCATCCACATCGGTCACTGCCACGGTGACAGGCAACGTCAGGGTCACGGCGGTCGGTCGGGAATACGACACCCACCACGTGGTGCTGGACTTCGGTTCGCTGCCGTTCCCGGTGCTCGAGGGCCAGTCGATCGGCATCCTGCCGCCCGGCCAGGACGCCGCAGGGCGGGCGCACCATGCGCGCCAGTATTCGGTCGCCAGCCCGCGCAATGGCGAGCGGCCGCTCTACAACAACCTGTCGCTGACGGTGAAGCGGGTGTTGCAGGACCACCAGGGGGCGCCGGTGCGCGGCGTGGCGTCCAACTACCTGTGCGACCTGCAGGTGGGCGACAAGGTGCAGGTGATCGGGCCGTTCGGCGCCAGTTTCCTGATGCCCAACCACCCGCGCTCGAGCATCGTGATGATCTGCACCGGAACCGGCAGCGCGCCGATGCGCGCCATGACCGAATGGCGGCGGCGTCTGCGCGCCTCCGGCAAGTTCGAGGGCGGCAAGCTGATGTTGTTCTTTGGCGCCCGCACGCAGGAAGAACTGCCGTATTTCGGCCCCCTGCAGAACCTGCCCAGGGATTTCATCGACTGCAACTTCGCGTTTTCGCGCACGCCGGGGCAACCCAAGCGGTATGTGCAGGACGTGATGCGCGAGCGCGCCGCCGACCTGGTGGCCCTGCTGCAGGACCCGGACAGCTATTTCTATGTGTGCGGTCTCAAGAGCATGGAAGAAGGCGTGGTGCTGGCGCTGCGCGACGTGGCGCAGTCTGCCGGGCTGGACTGGGATGCCATCGGTACGGCGCTCAAGCTGCACGGGCGGCTGCACCTGGAGACCTACTGAAGCAGCTTGGGGATGGTCGGGCCGCGCCGGAGCGGGTGGGCCCGCCTGAACCGTGCAACCAACAGGTGCGAAGGCCAGTGGCGCAAAGGCCGCGTGGCGTTTCCGGCGCGAAACCCGGAGTCGGTTAGCCTTGAGCCATCGACACCCCCACAAGCCCGGGATCACCATGAACCTGCAAGACTGGATCGGCCGCACCGAAGCCGTCGACGACGTGGCCACGGCCGCCCCCTTTGCCGCGCTGGCGGCGACGCTCGGCTGGCCGGTGCCGCCGGGCGGCTACCGGCCGGCACCTGGCACGCCCCTGCCCAGCTTGTGGCACTGGCTGTACTTCCTGCCGATCCATGCGCAGTCCGACATCGGCCCGGACGGCCATGCCAGGCGCGGCGGCTTCCTGCCGCCGGTGCCCCTGCCGCGGCGCATGTGGGCCGGCAGCGATTTCGTGTTCCGCGAGCCGCTGCGCGTGGGCGACAGCTTGTCGCGCACCTCGACCATCGTCGATGTGAAGGAGAAGTCCGGCCGCACCGGCCCGCTGGTGTTCGTGAAGGTGCGCCATGAGGTGCGCCGCAATGGCAACGCCGAGGTCGCCCTCACTGAACACCACCACATCGTGTACCGCCCCGCGCCCACGCCGGGGGAGGTGGCGCCACCACCCCAGGCCGCGCCTGCCCAATCGGCCTGGGAGCGCCACATCGTGCCCGACGACGTGTTGCTGTTCCGGTATTCGGCGCTGACCTTCAACGGTCACCGGATCCACTACGATCGCCAGTACGTGACCGGTGTGGAGGGTTACCCGGGGCTGGTGGTGCACGGCCCGCTGATCGCGACGCTGCTGATGGACCTGCTGCGCCGCCACGCACCGTCTGCGACGGTGCGCGCCTTCGAGTTCAAGGCGGTGCGCCCGACCTTCGACATCCACCCGTTCTCCGTGCATGGGGAACCATCTGCCGACGGCAAGACGGTGCATCTGTGGGGCCGTGACCACGAAGGCTGGCTGACGATGGACGCAACCGCCACGCTGGCCTGAGGGACACGGCCATGCAAGCGCTCAAGGGCATTACCGTCGTTGCGCTGGAACACGCGATTGCCGCGCCGTTCGCCACACGCCAGCTGGCCGACATGGGTGCACGGGTCATCAAGATCGAACGCCCCGGCGTGGGCGACTTCGCGCGCGGCTACGACGAGCGCGTGCGCGGCCTGGCCTCGCATTTCGTGTGGACCAACCGCTCCAAGGAAAGCCTCACGCTGGACGTCAAGCACGAGGAAGCGCAGCGCATCCTGATGCGGCTGATCATCGAGCAGGCCGACGTGGTGGTGCAGAACCTGGCGCCCGGCGCCGCGGCGCGGCTAGGCCTGACCTACGCGGCCTTGTCGCGCGCCAAGCCGGGGTTGATCGTGTGCGACATCTCCGGATACGGCGCCGACGGCCCTTACCGCGACAAGAAGGCCTATGACCTGCTGATCCAGAGCGAGGCCGGCCTGGTGTCCGTGACCGGGACGCCCGAGACACCGTCCAAGGCCGGCCTGTCGATGGCCGACATCGCGGCCGGCATGTATGCCTACACCAACATCCTGGCGGCGCTGCTGCAGCGC
>JANMZX010000478.1:0-22173 GCA_031383745.1 Rhodoferax sp.
TTGCCCTTGAGCGTGTCGATCAGTCCGGCAGCCGTCAGCGCGGTGGCCAACGTCTTGAAATTGCCAGCCGACACCGCGGTGTCGACGATGTCCTTGGCCTGTACCGAGACAGAGAAAGCGACGCCAATGGCGAGCACGGAAGCAATGAGGGATTTCTTCATGGAATTCTCCGGAGATGGTGGGTTCAGTCGGTGCGTCAAAAATGTGCCGCAGCCGTACTTTAAGACCAGTTGGTTTTCACAATAACCGTAAGGTTATTGTTCAGACCGATTGGTATTTTTCGCGTCCGGTTGCAACGGCGAGCCTGCCGGAGCCGTCTGGTGGCGCAGTCGCGCCCGGGTGACAGTAGCCGCCTGGAACACGGCACCGCCCGCCGCGCCTGTGGCGTGTGCCACGCGCACGGGGAAATGCGACCACGCACTGGCAGCCGTTTGGCCTGCATCTGGGCGCGCATCGCGTTGGCAGCGATCAGCCACACAGGCGCGCGATTTCCGCACGTAGGCCCACGCTGTTCCAGGCACAGAATGCAGGCGTACCGGTGCGTCAGCGACCGTGCCCGGGTGCGTGACTTCGTCGGATCGATTGCGGGCGTCGCTCGGGAACCCGACCCGACCGGGCCTGGCAGGCGCGGAGGAAATGCCGAAAATCCATCAGGTGGAGCGACTGCGAGCCCCGAGGCCCGTTCGCCGAGCAGGCCAGTCGCAGGCTGAAAGTTCGGGACGGGACACAGGCCACCGCGCGCAGCACGAGGCACCGGCGCAAACGCGCAAACGCACAGGCGCAGCGCCGCTGCGCCGCAACCGCCGCAACCGCCGCAAGCGACGTCGCGCGCGTTAGCGGCCGGAACGCATTGCCCGGATCAGGCGCGGCAGCACCAGCACCGCCACCACGATGCCCAGCAGCGTGGCCGACCTCGGGCGCTCCAGGAACACGCCCCACTTGCCCTCGCCGATCGACAGCGCGTTGCGCAGCTGCGCCTCGGCGAGCGGCCCCAGGATCATGCCCACCACGACCGGCGCGGTGGGGAAGTCGAAACGCCGCATCACCACCCCCACCAGGCCGATGGCGTACAGCAGGACCAGGTCGAACGCGCTCTGGCGCATGCCGTATACACCGACCGTGGCGAAGATCAGGATGCCGGCGTACAGGTGCGGCTTGGGGATCTTGAGCAGCTTCACCCACAGTCCCACCAGGGGCAGGTTCAGGATCAGCAGCATCACATTGCCGATATACAGCGAGGCGATCAGCGCCCACACCAGCGCGGCCGAGGTGGTGAAGAGCTGTGGGCCGGGCTGGATGCCGTAGTTCTGGAAGGCGCCGAGCAGGATCGCGGCCGTGTTCGACGTGGGGATACCCAGCGTCAGCAGCGGGATCAGCGTAGCGGTGATGGCGGCGTTGTTGGCCGCCTCGGGGCCGGCCACGCCTTCGATGGCACCCGTGGTACCAAACTCCGTCTGGTCCTTGGCCAGCTTCTTCTCGGTGGCGTAACTCAGGAAGGTCGGGATCTCGCTGCCACCCGCTGGAATGGTGCCGAAAGGAAATCCGATGAAGGTGCCGCGCAGCCAGGCCGGCCAGGACCGGCGCCAGTCGTCCTTGCTCATGTGTACGCGGCTGAGCCGGTTCTGCGTCTCGCTGGTGCCCCCTTCGTACAGCACCGCGTACAGGGATTCACCCACAGCGAACAGGCCCACCGCCACCAGCACGATCTCGATGCCGTCGAGCAGTTCCGGCACCCCGCCGGTGTAGCGCGCAACACCCGAGATCTGGTCCATGCCGATCAGGCCGGTGGCCAGCCCGATGAACAGGGCCACCATGCCACGCAGGGTGCTGCTGCCCAGCACGGCGCTGACCGTGGTGAAGGCCAGCAGCATCAGACAGAAGTATTCGGGCGGGCCCAGTTGCACCGCAAAATTGGCCAGCATCGGAGCAAACAGCGTCACCAGCACGGTGGCGATGGTGCCGGCAACGAAGGAGCCGATCGCCGAGGTGGCCAGCGCCGCCCCGGCGCGCCCGCTTTTGGCCATCTTGTTGCCCTCCATCGCCGTGATCATGCTGCCGGTCTCGCCCGGCGTGTTGAGCAGGATCGAGGTGGTCGAGCCACCGTACATGGCGCCGTAGTAGATGCCGGCGAAGAAGATCATCGACGCCGTGGCGTCGACCTTGGTGGTGATGGGCAGCAGCATGGCCACCGCAACGGCGGGGCCGATACCGGGCAACACGCCGACGGCCGTGCCCACGGCGCAACCGACGAAACACCACAACAGATTGATCGGGGTGACCGCAGTGGCGAAACCCATCAGGAGCTGGTTCCACAAGTCCATGTCAGATCCACCCGGTGCCGGTCAGGCCCGGAAGGTTGATGGCCAGGAGCTTGGTGAACATCCAGTACACCGGAGCCGAGATCGCGGCGCCGATCAAGGCATCGCGCAACAACTGGCCAAGGTCGAACCCGGGCGGGGCATGCTGCTGGTCGGCGTTGCGCAGTCCGCGCACTGCCAGCACGAAACACAGGGTGCAACTCAGGATGAAGCCGATGGTGGTGATCAGGGCGGCATTGGCCAGCAACGCTGCCGACATCCAGGCAAAACCGCCCCAGTAGCCCCGCGCCGAGCCGCTCGGGTCGTCCATGTTGCGGAAACCGCCCGAGCGCGCCTCCCAGATCACCAGCGCGCCGCACAGCAGCAACACGGCACCCACCACCCAGGGCAGAAAATTGGGGCCGACACCGGCATACCCGGCCTCGGAAGGAATCAACACGGCGCCGGCCGCAATGAGCGCGCCGACACACAACACGCCGACCCCGATCAGGGTCTGCGGGCCTGCAGGCCGGCGCGTGCTCATCAGAGCATTCCTGCCAGGTGCATCGTCCCGCGCAGTGACGCGAATTCGTTGTCCACGAACTCGTCGAACGCCTTGCCGGTCATCAGGGCAGGCGTCCAGCCGTTCTTCTCCAGGTCTTCCGCCCAGGCTTTCGACTTGGTGGCCTTGACGATGATCTCGGTCAGCGCGGCGCGCTGCTCGGCCGTGATGCCGGGCGCACCGTAGACACCGCGCCAGTTGCCGAGCACGACATCGAAGCCCTGCTCCTTCATGGTCGGCACATTGATGCCCGGCAGGCGTTTTTCCGAGGTCACGCCGATCGGACGCATCTTGCCGGCCTTGATGTACTCGGCGAACTCGCTGTAACCGCTGCCGCCCACCGTGACGTTGCCGCCCAGGATCGCCGCCGTGGCCTCGCCGCCGCCCCGGAACGCGACGTAGTTGACCTTCTTGGGATCGACGCCAACCTTGCCGGCCAGCATCGACGCAGAGATGTGTTCGGTCGAGCCCTTGGAGCCGCCGCCCCACTTGACGCTGCCCGGGTCCTTCTTGAGCTGCTCGACCACGTCCTTCATGGTCTTGAGGGGCGAACTGGCAGGCACGACGAACACGTTGTACTCGCTGGTCAGGCGCGCAATCGGCGTGACCTTGTCCAGACCGACTGCCGGTTTCGACGTGATGATGCCGCCCAGCATCACGGCCCCCATCACCATCAGGGCATTGCCATCGCCCTTGCTGGCGTTGACGAACTGGGCCAGGCCGATCACGCCGGCTGCGCCCCCCTTGTTGTCGTATTGCACCGTCTCGACCGCCTTGGCGTCGAGCATGGCCTTGCCCAGGGCTCGGCCGGTGGAGTCCCAGCCGCCGCCCGGATTGGCGGGGATCATCATCTTGATGTTCGCCGCGGCATGTGCGGTCAACGGCAGGGTGCCGGCTGCGGCCAGCGCGGCCAGGGATTTGAGAAAGGTGTCGCGACGCATGAGTGCCTCCAATGGTTGTACAACCACTCTATGATGCAACCAAAGCCTGTCAGTCGGCTGTACAAAACCATCAGGGTAACTACCGAGTCCGGCCATGCATCTGCTCCTGATAGAGGACGATCCCGCCCTGCAGACCACACTGCGTCGAACACTCGAACGCCGCGGCGTCCAGGTGTCGCTCTGCGATGACGGCCTGGTGGCGCTGGCGCGCTGGCAGCAGCTTATACCGGACGTGGTCGTGCTCGACCTGAGCCTGCCGGGTCTCGACGGCCTGGAGGTGCTGGGGCAGGCGCGTCGCTCGGGGCTGGAGACGCCGGTGCTGATCCTGACGGCGCGGGGTACCGTGGGCGACCGCGTGATCGGCCTGAACACCGGAGCGGACGACTACCTCGCCAAGCCCTTCGACCTGGATGAACTGGAAGCACGCATCCGCGCGCTGCACCGCCGTGCGTCTGGCGGCAACGAGGATGCCGGACACGGCGCTCCGGCCTGGGGGCAGCTGCGGCTCGACCGCGACAGTGGCGCGTTCTACCACGGCCACCATGTGCTGGATCTCAGCCCCAGGGAACTGCGGCTGCTGCGCACGCTGGCCGAGCGCTCCGGGCGCGCCGTCACGCGCGAGCACCTGCTCGAGGTGGTGTTCCCCGACGAGGCCGAGGTGCAGCCCGAGGCGGTGGAGGTGGTGGTCTACCGCCTGCGCAAGAAGCTGGCCGGCACCGGCGCGTCGCTGATGACGCTGCGTGGCCTGGGGTACCTGCTCAAGGCCGGTGACTGACTTGCGCGCCGCCCGCCCCGGCCTCTCACTGCGCCGCTACCTGCTGCTGGGCATCCTGATTCCCATCGGGCTGTTCATGCTGCTGGACACCTTCACGCTGTACCGGCAAGCACTGGCGGCGGTCAACACCGCATACGACCGCACCTTGCTGGCATCGGCCAAGTCGATCGGCGAGTTGCTGGAGGTCGACGGCGAAGGTGCGCAGGCGCGATTTCGCGCCAGCGTGCCCTATTCGGCCCTGGAGGCATTCGAGGCCGACAACCGCAGCCGCATGGTGTACCGCATCTCCGACGTCCAGGGGCGGCTGGTCGACGGCACCGGGGACCTTCCGCCCTGGCACGGCCGCATTCCCGACCAGGGCCCGTATGCCGCACTGGTCGATTTCTACGACGACGTATTGCGGGGTGATCCGGTGCGTGTGGCCGTGCTGCTTCAGCCCGTGGCCAGCCAGGGGGGCCGCGGCATGGCCACGATCCAGGTCGCCGAGACGCTGGAATTGCGCCGCACGCTGGCAGGCCAGATCCTGATCGACACCTTGTGGCGGCAGACCCTGCTGGCCAGCCTGATCGCGCTGGTGGTGGTGGTGGTGGTGCAGCGCGCCACGCGGCCGGTGCGCAGCCTGAGCGCGCGCATGCGCAGCCGGCGCGAGGGCGACCTCACTGCCATCGAGGCGGCCGACGTTCCGCGTGAACTGCGCCCGCTGGTGGATGCCACCAACCAGGTGATGCAGCGCCTGCAACACCTGCTGGACGACCAGAAGCGTTTCGTGCGGGACGCCTCGCACCAGTTGCGCACCCCGTTGGCGGTGCTCAAGACGCAGGTGCAGTCTGCGCAGCGCGGCGACGTCCCACCGGCGCAGGCGCTCGACGAGATCGGACACACCGTGGAGCGTGCCACGGTGCTGGCCAACCAGATGCTGGCGCTGGCCAAGGTGGAGCAGATGCGCCAGCAGGCGAACGCCGGTGTGCTGGACCTCGCCGAAGTCGTGCGATCGGTGGCCCTCGACCTGTCGCCACTGATCGCCGAGGGCGACTTCGACTTCGAGATCCAGACTGTGCCCGCGCCGATCCTGGGCCACGAGTGGATGGTGCGCGAGTTGTGCCGCAACCTGCTGCACAACGCCATCCGGCACGGCCCGCGGGCGTCGGCGCTGGCGGTGCGCATGGTCGCCGACGGCCAGCACGTGGCCCTGACGGTGGCCGACAGTGGCCCCGGCATCGACAACGCGCTACGCGGGCGCCTGTTCCAGCCGTTCTCGGCAGGCAGCAGCCACAGCGGCTCCGGACTGGGGCTGGTGATCTGCCAGGAGATCGCGCAGGCGCTGGGTGGCAGCATCGCGCTGGACAACCGGGTCCGGCAAGGGCAGGTCGCCGGGCTCGATGCCACGGTGCGCCTGCCCCTGGCGCCATGATCGGTGACCCACCCCCGACCGGACCGGGTTATCCGGCCAGCGGCGCCATCCAGCCACGCAACCCGGTGACAATGGCGCTCATCATCACCCCACAGGATCGACCGACGCACCATGGATAAAGTCCGTATCGACAAATGGCTCTGGGCCGCGCGTTTCTACAAGACACGGTCCCTGGCCACGGACGACATCCACAAGGGCCGCGTGCAGGTCAACGGCCTGGAGGCAAAACCGGCGCGCGAGGTGCGCGTGGGCGACCGGATCGACCTGCGCCAGCGCGAGGGCTCCCGCAGCCTGCTGGTGCAGGGGCTCAGCGACAAACGCGGCAGCGCGCCAGTGGCGCAACAGATGTACCAGGAGACGGAAGAAAGCCGCAAGGCGCGCGCCGATGCCGCAGAGCAGCGGCGCATGGGCACGGAGCCTGCCCTGAGCCTGCGTCAGGGTCGGCCCGGAAAACACGAGCGCCAGGCGGTAGAGAACGCCTGGGGTGAACGCTGGAGCGCATCGGTCGATCCGTGAAGGCGGTGCAGCTGCTCAGTGCACCAGCATCGGCCGCGTCGGCTCGAACTCCGGCACCGACTCCTGCCGCGCCACGGCGTCGAGCCACTGCTGCCACGCGCCGGGCGCGTTGTCCTCGACCATTTCCGGCGCCGGCAAGGGCTCGCCATACACAAAGTCCAGCAGCACTGTCGACACTTTCCGGTAGGGTATCCGCATCTTTTTCCGCCATATCCAAAACATGGCAGGAATTTAGCGGATCGGGCGCTTCAAACACCGCTTTTCGAATGTAAAACATGTGCGCAATCGCTGGTCAACGCGGCACAGGCGGAGGCAGTGCCACACCGAAATGGCGCTGCAGGATGTCGGCGATGTTCTCGAAGCAGGAACCGCGGCGCACGACCTGCAGCGTCTCGCAATCGAGCAGCGTCGACGAGGCCTGCCACAGGTGGTACTTCATCAGGCCGTAGTCGACGATCAGGTCGGCGATGGCGGTGATCTCGGGCTCCATGTCCTCGACCCGGAACTTGGTCCCGTGCATCGACAGATTGGCCGAAGAACCGAACAGCAGCGTTTCGCGCTCCAGGCTCAGTCGCGTGATCTCGCGGTGGAAGGGCCCGGCATTGAGCAGCATCAGCAGCGTGTTGCCCTTGGTGCTGCGTTCGAAGGTGTCGGCATCGAGCGCGCGCAGCAGCGGATGGTCGACGCGACACGGCGCGATCAGGCCCAGCGGCAGGTCGTAGTCCAGCGTGATCGCCTCCACGATCGCCCGACCGCGCGCACTGACCAGATGCAACTCACGGTGCAGGTCGTCGTTGCCGAGCATGGCGTTGAGCTTGGCCGGCGCGCGTTTCTTGGTGTCGAAGATCCTGCGCAGCGCCGGCGCACGCGCGGCGATCAGCGAATAACCGACATCGTTGGGCAGGATCGTGATGCCGCCGCGCTGCATCACGTCCATGGCCCGCTGCGCATCCACAGCAATCGGCAGAACTCCCATCGTCATCTCCCCCTGCTGTTGGCAAACCGCGCCGTCATGGCACACCCGCGCTGTCAGCCAGGGTGCAGATCCAGTGCAATCCGAGTTGCGCAACGAGGTCGACATCGACGGAACCGTCCCCCCGCGGCCGCACCGCGAGGCCCAGGCGGCGGCAGCGCTCCAGCATCTCGTGCAGGCTGGAAAACGCCAGGACGACAGCGACTGGCCGCACCGCTGGCATCGTGTCGTCGATATCCACCTCGATGGTGCCACCGGCCAGCACCAGGCTGGCGCCTCCTGCGCGCGCCCGTGCCAGGCCCGCGCCGGCCTGCAGCAATTGCGCGGTCCACGCCTGCACCTGCCGGCGCGGGCCGCGGTAGTGCACGCCGGTCAGCGCCAGCGCCCCGTTGTCATGCCGCAGCAGGTGCACCGGTCGCACCATGGCCGGGGTGAGGTGCTGCACCCAGCAGACATAGGACGGGTCCTGCGGATCCCAGCGCGAATCGAAATAGCTGAACCGCGCCTCACCCTGTACGGCGCCCTCGCGGATTGGCCGCATCCAGTGCAGCAGCGGCCCGGCTGGCACGCCGGAGGCCAGGCAGGCCTCCCTGCACGCCTGGGCGTCACACGTGCCCAAGGCCAGCACGTGCAGGCCATGGCGCACTTCGGTCGCGGCCGTGAGCTGGTGCCCGGCTGCCGGGTCGGTGATCTGCATGAATTCCATGTAGCCCTGGCGCAACATCACCGAGCGCTGCGAGCTGCCGGCCGACACCAGCTCCCCCGCACTGTTGGTGCGCGTGTGGTCGGCTCGCTCCGTCAAGCAAAAGCCCAGCTGGCTGACAAACCGGCCGCAGGCGTCGAGATCCTCGACGATGAACCCGATGTGGTCCAGTCCGGTCAAATACGCACTGGCGGTACTCGTCATGCAGCCTCCGTGCTGCGCACCGCGGTGCGAGCTGGCTTGGGGCGGCCCGGCGCTGCGCTCATCTGGAAACCTCCGTGCTGCGCACTGCGGTGCGAGCTGGCTTGGGGCGGCCCGGCGCTGCGCTCATCGACGCCTCGATGCCACGGTGACGATCGGCTGCCCGGTCGCCGCCCCGAATATCACCTTCTTGGCCGCGTGGATATGGGCGCGCATGGCGGCCTCGGCCCATACCGGGTCGCGCGCCTCGATGGCCGACACCAGGTCCAGGTGCTGCATTGCGCTGCGCGCCAGCGACTCGTGGCTGTACTTGGCGAAGGTCTGGCGCACCAGCGGAATATGCACCACCGCCACCAGCATCGACGCCAGGCGCGGGTTGCGCCCGGCGTCCAGGACCATGCGGTGCAGCCGGTTGTTGGATTCTGCGATCGCACGCAGGTCGAGGCCCTTCGTGCGCCGGGTGAGGCTGTGGAAACGCTCCGCCTCGGCGCGCATCAGCGCCACCTCGGCATCGGTGATGCGCGTGGCCGCCAGCGACGCGGCGTACGCCTCCAGCAGCGCACGCAGGTCGAAGATCTCCAGCAGATTGGTGTCGGTCCAGTCGATGACCACCGCACCGCGGTTCGGGCGCAGCTCGACGTAGCCCTCACCGGCCAGCAGGGTCAGCGCCTGGCGCACCGAGGTGCGTGACACCTTGGCCAGCGCGCAGATCTCCACCTCGCGGATCCGGTCGCCACCCGCAAACCGGCCGCTTCGGATGGCTTCGCGGATGGCTTCACAGGCGGTGTCGACCGTGCTCGACGCAGGCGTCGTTCCCGGGCCCACCACGTCAGCGCCAGTATTCCGGACGCGAGAAGCCCTTGGCCTTGGGGTCGGTCTCGATGAACTTGCGGTAGTCGGCCGACTTGTAGGCATCGGCCAGCTGCTTGAGCACCGCGCCATTGGCCACGTCCTTGCGCGCCACCAGGATGATGCGGTATTGCGGCGCCGGGTCCTCCAGCACCAGGGCCGACGACAGCAACATGCCCGAGGCGATCACATGGTTGCCCAGCACCGCGGCCAGATCCACCTCGTCGAGCGAACGCGGGATCTGCGGCGCGTCGAGCAGCACCAGTTTCAGATTGCGGGGGTTCGAGGTGACGTTCTTCTCGGTGGCGCGCCCCGCGGCCACGGCGGGATCCAGGCCGATCAGGCCCTGCAGTTGCAGGAAGGCCAGCGAGCGCCCGAGCGAGGTCGGATCGTTGGGCAGCGACACCGACGCGCCATTGGGCAGCGCCTTGAGGTCGGTGATCTTCTTCGAATACAGGCCCAGCGGCGCGCTGGGCACCTGCAGCACTTCGACCAGGTCGCCCTTGTACTGCGCGTTGAAGGTTTCCAGGAAGGCGCGGTTCTGGAACACGTTGGCGTCCAGGTTGCCGTCCATCAATGCCGAGTTGAGCTGGATGATGTTGGAGAACTCGGTCGCCGTCACCTTGACGCCCGCACGCTCCAGCGTGGGCTGCACGCCGCGCTTGAACTGGTCGGCATAGGGGCCGGGGAAGAACCCGATGCGCAGCGCGCCCTGCGCCATGGCGGCGCCGCACAGCGCCAGGGTGGACAACACCAGGGCTTTGACCAACAAACGTTTATTCATAGCATTTCTCCAGAAGAATTGAGGAACTGATACCACTGAAACCTGCCGCGCGGCTTCACCGCTTGTCGATCCGCCGCGCCAGCCAGCCGCCACCCATCTGGGTGGCCTGCACCAGCACGAACATGATCACCACACACCACACCATGACCCCGGTCTCGAACCGGTAGTACCCATATCGGATGGCCAGGTCGCCCAGGCCACCCGCCCCCACCGCACCGGCCACCGCCGAATAGGCAATGAATCCGGTGGCGGTGACCGTGAAGCTGCCCACCAGCGCCGGCATGGCCTCGGCCAGCAGCACCTTGAACACGGTGGTCGCGCGGGTGGCGCCACAGGCCTGCGCCATGTCGATGATGCCGCGTGGCACGTCGCGCAGGTTCTGCTCGACCAGGCGCGCGAAATACGGGATCACCGCGAATGACAACGCCACCGCCGCCGCCTTGGGCCCGATGCTGGTTCCCACCACCAGCCGCGAGAACGGGATCAGGATCACCAGCAGGATGATGAACGGGAACGAACGCAGCACATTGACCACATAACCGACCACCCGGTTGAGGATCGGCCGCGGGTACAGGCCGCCGCTGCCAGAGGTGAACAGCAGCACCCCCAGCGGCGTGCCGACCAGCGCCGCACTGACCATGGTGGCACTGACCATCAGCAGCGTGTCGAGCGTGGCCTTCCACAGGTCGGGGCCGAACTCCACCAGGGCTTTGAAGAGGGCGTTCATGTGTGCCCGGCCGGACCGGCCCCGGGAGCACCGGCCCCGTGCGGGCGCAGCGCAGTACAAACCATGACAAATGCGGGGGTCACGTTTCCTCCTGCGGCAGAACGGTCTGGTCGGTCCAGCCCTTGGCTGTCTCGAAGAAGAACCTGCCCAGCAGGCTCTGCGGCTGCGGCGCAGCCATGTCGATGCGGTCGACCACGCGCCCGCGCTCCAGCACCACGCAATGCCGGCACAGGTAGCTGGCCACCTTGATGTCGTGGGTGACGATCACGATCGTCATGCCGCGCTCGCGGTTGAGCTGCTGCAGCAGCCGCAGGATCGACAGCGCCGTGTGCGGATCGAGCGCCGAGGTCGCCTCGTCGCACAGCAGGATCGTGGGCCGTGTCGCCAGGGCGCGCGCGATCGCCACCCGCTGCCGCTGCCCACCCGACAACTGCGCCGGAAAGGATTGCTCTCGGTCCGACAGGCCCACCGCGGCCAGTGCCTCGCGCGCCCGGGCGCGGCGCTCCGTACCCGACATACCCGCCACCTCGAGCGAGAACTCCACGTTGTGCAAGGCGCTGCGATGCGACAACAGGTTGAACTGCTGGAAGATCATGCCGATGCGCTGGCGCGCCTGGCGCAGTGCATCGTCGGAGACACCGACCAGTTCCTGACCGTCGATGCGCACCGAACCCGTGGTGGGTTCTTCGAGGCGGTTGATCAGGCGCAACAGGGTGCTCTTGCCCGCGCCCGAGAACCCGAGCAGGCCGAACACCTCGCCGGATGGAATCGTGAGGTCGGTCGGCAGCAGCGCATCGATGGCCCTGCCACCGGCGTGAAACCGCTTGGACACCTGACTGAGCTCAATCACCGCCGCCTCCGATCATGCGCGCGGATTTCCAGGCGGCCACCACTTCTCCCGCCGTGGGCGTCCAGACGCCGCCCACCGCCTGCACCCGGTCCAGCACCCGCTCGAACATGGCGATGCGCAAAGGCGCACCCGACACCCAGGGCCGGACGCAGTAGTGCAGCAGCCGCGCGGTGGCGGCGCCGTCGCGCTGCAGTTGCTGCAGCGCCTTGTCGAAATGGTCCTCGAACATGTCCAGGTTGCACATGCGGTTGACCAGCACGGTCTGGTCGTCGAAGTCGGCCCACAGCGGCATGGCCACCAGATCGCCCGGCGTGGTCATCGCGTACGGCTGCTCGTCGTTGGTCCAGTCGCAGACATAGGACAAACCGGCCTCCCCCAACAGCTGTGGCGTGCGGATCGACTCGCCGTACTCCGGTCCGAACCAGCCGCTCGGGTGGATGCCGCAGGCCTGCAGCCGCTCGAGCGTCTCGGCGATGTAGTCGCGCTCCTGCGCCAGGTCCATCGCGCTGCTGATCGGCCGGGTGACCGCCAGCCCATGCGCCACGAACTCGGCGCCGGCGTCGCGCAGGTAGTCCACCAGGTAGGGATAGGACTCGGCCGTGAGCACGTCGATCGCCACGCTGGGCCGCATCCCGCGCCGGCGCAGCGCGTCGACCAGACGGAAGATGCCCACGCGGTGTCCGTATTCGCGCGTCGACACGCGCGAGATGTTCGGGAAATCGCGCACCAGCCCGCCGCCCACGCTGTGGATCTGCGGCCACCCCGCGGGCAGCGGGTCCTCCACCATTTCCAGGTTGATCAGTGGCACCACGGCCAGGCCGCGGCCACCGGGCCAGCGCAGCGGCTCGCGCGCGGGAAGCGGGCTCCAGGCATAGTGGCCGTGGTCCATGCCCGGGCGGCGCTGCGCCGCGACCGCACCACCTGGCACCGGCGTGCTGGCCCGCGTGCGCACCACCACCGCCGGCCGTGCCGCGGCCGCGGCGGCGGCATGTGTGGCCACCTCGGCTGCATGGCGCGCATGCGCGTCGTAGTCGTGCTGCAGGAAATGCGCGGCGATCTCGTCGCCCGTGGCATGCCACACACCCTCATGGGCGCAGATGTGGTCCAGGACCTTGCGCAGGTGGCCGATGTGGTGCGGCTGCCCGATCTGGTACGGGTGCAGCGCGATGCAGAACACCCGACCGCCGTCGGCACTCTCGGCGTAAAGACGGTCGAACGCCGCTTTGCAGGCCTGCACGAAGTACTGCCCGCCATAGGGGCGGCCGTCCCACAGGGGCGCGTCGTTGAGGTCGTAAGAGTATGGCACCGACACCAGCCTGCGGCCGGGCACCAGGATCGGCACCGGCACATCGTCGTGCACCCAGTCGGCGTGGTAGCTCAGCCCGGCCTCGGCGATCAGCGCTGGCGTGCGCGTGGTGTTGGTGATGGCCGGTGTCAGGATGCCCTGCAGCCGCTGGCCGGTGTGGCGCTGCAGCGAGGCCACGTTGTCGGCGTAGAACGCCCGCTCCTGCGCTTCGTCCATGCCGTACAGAAAGCGGGTGTTGTAGATGCCATGGCTCATCACCGCCCAGTGGCGGTCGCGGATCAGCTGGGTGATCTCGGGAAAGTGGTCGAGCAGCGCCAGGTTGAGCGAGGCCGTCGGCCGCACCGGGTACTGGTCGAGCAGCTCGGTCATGCGCCAGATGCCGACGCGGTTGCCGTAGTCGCGAAAGCCGTATTCGCGCACGTCCGGATGCGAGGGCACGCGGTCCCAGGTTTCGCGCCCCTGCGCCGGCGGCGGCGTGTATTCGTAGAACTCCACGTTGGGAACGATCCACACCGCCAGCCGCTTGCCATTCGGCCACTGCACCTTCGGCCGGGTGGTGACAGGCGCATACCGGACAAATTCCTGGATCGACTTCATCGTGTACCCGTATGGGGAACTTGTGGCAAAGGGCAGGTCATGCCGGCACACCCGACGGCAGATCGATGTCGGCGGCGCCGGCCAGCTGGTCCACGCGCTGCAGGGCATCGAACAACCGGCGCGCGGTCGCCTGCGGCACCCCGGCATGCTCCGTGCACCCCGCGAACTTGCCCCACAGCTCCCCGGTGGTGAGCGGCGTGTCGGCATGGCCGGTGGCCCGGCGCACGCGCGGTGTCGACACGGTGGAGCCGTCGTGCAGCCGGAAATGGAACACATCGAAGGGCGCCGCATCACGCCAGCCAGGCTCGAAGTCCTCGGTGGTGTGGATCACGACCTTCTCCATCAGCTGCTGGATCAGCGGCTCGCGCACCACGCCGTCGACGAGTTGCGCCAATCCCACTGCCCGGTGCACCAGCGTGCAGGCCAGCGCAAATTCCAGGCTGAACTTGGCCTGCAGCGCATCCTGCGGCAGGTGGTAGGGCATCACCGCCGCGTGGCGCACGCTGATGTGGGCATCGATCGACCGCACCTGCGCAGGGTCGACCGGCGACGCACGGACCATGGCCAGCACGGCGTCGATGCCACGCTGCGATGCGCCGACAGTCGGGTACTTCTTGATGTTCAGGCGCATGCCGGCGCTGCGCCAGGTGCTGCCCAGAGACGGCTCGGACTCCAGATCGACCTCGCCGTGCGGCGACAGGGCCCGCATCAGGCCGTGGGGCCCTTCCAGCGCCGTGTCACTCGCCGCCAGGCCGCAGGCAGCCAGGCTGGCGGCGTTGACACCCGCGGCGGCGGCACGCCCGCCGTGCCAGGGTTTGGCCATGGTGCCGAAATTCCCGAACACGCCGCCCGAGTCGGACGCCGCCAGGGCCAGTGCATGGCGTGCACTGGTCTCGTCGAGCCCCATCACCACCGCGGCGGCGGCGGCGGCGCCCACCGGACCCAGCACCGCCGTGGGGTGCCAGCCGCGGTCGTAGTACAAGCCCTTCTCGCGCAGGAACAGGTCGGCCCAGACCTCGTAACCCGCCACATATCCTGCCGCCATGCGTGCACCAGAGGCGCCGCTTGCGTCGGCCACCGCCAGGATCGCGGGCACCAGCACCGCGCTGGGATGGTTGGAAAACGCGAAGTCGTCATAGTCGAGCGCATGCGCTGCGGTGGCGTTCACCAGTGCCGCCTGGACCACGCTGACGCGCTGCGCGCCACCGGCCATGCGCGCGCGCCCATGTCCGCCCTGCTCCACCACATGCCGGCGCAGCCGATCCACCACGTCTTCACCGGCACCTGCGAGCATCACCCCGATGCAATCGGTAAAGCCCAGGCGCGCCACCTCCAATGCAGCGTCGGGCGGGACGGCTTCACGCATCGATGCAAGGAATCCGGCGTAACACCGGGTCAACGGAGCGGGCATGTCGGATGCTTGTTTTGTATGCAAAATGGCCGAAACGAATTGCAACTATGGGCAATTTTGCAGCTGCTTGGCGCAATTATGCATACAATTTGCGCCAATTGGCAATCCTCGAAAAGGTTCAATCATGGAGCTCTGGCAGCTGAGCGCAACCGCCGCATCGGCCCTGATGGCGCGGGGCCGGCTCACCAGCGAACGCTACACGCAGGCCTTGCTCGAGCGCATCCACGAACGCGACCCCGACGTACGCGCCTGGGCCCATGTCGACGCCGACCATGCCCTCGCTCAGGCGCGCGCGCTGGACCGGCAGACCCGGCGCAGTGCGCTGCATGGCATTCCGGTCGGCGTCAAGGACGTGATCAACACCCGAGACCTGCCCACGCAACACAATTCGCCGCTGTATGCGGGGCACCAGCCTGGTGAGGATGCCAATTGTGTCGGCGTGCTGCGCGCGGCGGGTGCGGTGATCCTGGGCAAGACCGCGACCCTCGAATTCGCCTGCGGCGGCCAACTCCCGCCCACCCGCAACCCGCTCGATCCGCAGCGCACGCCCGGCGGCTCGTCCAGCGGTTCAGGTGCTGCCGTGGCCGACGGCATGGTGCCCCTGGCGCTGGCGACACAAACAGGCGGCTCCACGATCCGGCCGGCGTCCTTCTGCGGCACCTATGCCATGAAGCCGACCTTCGGGCGGATTTCGTTCGACGGCGCCAGACACTTTTCCGCGCACCTGGACACCATCGGTTTCTACGGCCGCAGCGCGTCCGACCTGGCGCTGCTGGGCGCCGCATACCACCTTGCCACGCCAGCCGAACTGCAGCCCTGCCCGCTCGCAGGCCTGCGCATCGCCCTGTGCGAGACACCGATGTGGGAGCAGGCCGACCCGGACGCGCGCGAGGCCCTGCACGAGGCGGCCCGGCGCCTGGCCGCCGCGGGCGCCACGCTGCAGCCGCTGGTGTTGTCTGAGGCGTTCGCATCGCTGACCGCGCAACACGACAGCATCATGCAGGACGGCGGACGCGGGGCGTTCCTTCCGGAATACCTGGCCCACGGCGACGCCCTGCACAGCGACTTTCGCCGCAAGGTCGAAAACCAGTTCAGCCTGGGCAACCAGCAGATGCGCGAGGTGCTCGATGCCACCTCCTTGCGCCGGATCGACTTCGACCGAGAGTTCGGCAACGCCGATGCGGTGCTCACGCTCAGCGCACCAGGCGAGGCCACCCTGGGTATTGCCTCGCAGGGCATGGCGACCTTCAACCGGATCTGGACCGCGCTGCATGTGCCGTGTATCAGCATCCCGGGGATGCGCGGCGCCCATGGCCTGCCCATCGGCATGCAACTGGTGCAGCGCCGCTACGAGGACGCGCGGCTGCTCCAGGTGGCCGATGCTGTGGCGTCCGTCCTCGACTCTGGGTCCTGAAATGGTGCCTGGGTATTCCGGCTCGCAGTCCAGGACGGGGGGCCAATCGCGGCGTCCTGCCCTTCGCGGGCGTTCACGGGGCAGCTTGCGCCATGCCAATTCCAGGGCCAGCGCGCCGGGCGTCCGCACCGTGCTGCATGCAGTCTCGCGCAGATGCCGTTGTGGCGCACCATGAAGTTGGCGCGACCACCGGGGTTGGGGCGCGTGACTCTGCAGCATGCGCGAATACTTCCAACTGCCCGGTGCAGCCACCCGACACGCCCGGACGCGCCATTGGCCTGCGGGGGAGTCCGGGCCCCGACATCCCGAACACCAGGGACCCAGCGTCGCGGCTGTCTGCGCGAAGAGAGCGAAGCGAACGCAGCGAGTTCCGCGACAGGGCGCAAGACCGAGCACCGCAGGGCAGTCGGCGCGTCCAGCGCCCGACCGCCCCAGCATGAGCCCCCGCCGGGCTGCGCCTGGCGCGGCGCGCGCCAACGCCAGCGCCAGCGCCATGGGCGGGACACGATGCAAGCAGGTATTCAACCATGCGCAACGAGCGCGACCATACCCTTGATGGAGCACCCGACATGGAACTGATCACCCGTGGCGCCGAGCCGGACGCCGACACGATCCAGGCCGACGCGCTGAAGTGCTTCCGCATCATGAAGGCCGGCGGCGTTGCGGTGCTGCCGCTAAGCGTGTCGTATGCCATCTTCGCCCACACCGCCCGCGGCGTGGAGCGCATCTACGAACTCAAGCAGCGCGCGCAGACCAAACCCAATGGCGTGATCGGCAACTGGGACATCTTCAGCGAGGTGATGCAGACAACCCCGCGCGACCGCGACCTGGTGCGCTGCATCACCCTGGACCATGACCTGCCGCTGTCCGTGATCGCGCCGTTTCGCGGCGACCACGACTGGCTGCGCACCGTCGAGCATGGCGGGCTGCGCCGCTCCACCAAGGGCAACACCATGGACTTGCTGCTCAACGCCGGCCCGCTGCACAACGCATTGGCCCGCATGAGCTGGGAGTCGGCGGCACCGCTGATGGGCTCGTCGGCCAACGTGTCACTGACCGGCAGCAAGTTCGATCTGGCCGATGTGCAGGAGTCGCTCAAGGCCGGTTGCGACATCGTGCTGGACTACGGCACATCGCGTTACGCCAATGCACACGCGATCGGCAGCACGATCATCGAACTTCCGAGCTGGCGTGTATTGCGCTGGGGCGGGTGTTTCGAGCAGCAGGCCGAACTGGTGCTGCGGCACTTCGATGTGGCATTGCCGGCTCGGCCATTGCAGGGCCCCCTGAGCCTGGTGTAGCCCGGTACCGGCACGGTGGCCGTGTCTCCAAATCAACGCGTCATGTAGGGCATTGGTTTGGCCATACCGGCGCGGCCACACCCGACATGCCACAATTTCTGGTATTTCCCACCGGTCAATACCCCATGGAATTCTTCACCTTTGCGTGGATCAACGATCCGCAGGTCTGGCTGTCGCTGATCACCCTGTCGGCACTCGAAATCGTGCTGGGCATCGACAACCTGGTGTTCATCGCGATCCTGACCGGCCGCCTGCCGCTGCACCAGCGCGCCCTGGGACGCAAGGTGGGCCTGAGCCTGGCGCTGATCACGCGCCTGATGCTGCTAGCCACGCTGGCCTGGATCGTCGGCCTGACTGCGCCGGTCTTGACGGTGGCCGGCCAGGGCTTCTCTTGGCGCGACCTGATCCTGATCGGCGGCGGGCTGTTCCTGCTCTACAAGGCCACGGTCGAGATCCATGAAATGACGGAACACGATGGCGACAGTGCGGACAACCCGGGCGGTGTGGCCGGCGCGTCTTTCAAGTCCATCGTGCTGCAGATCGCGGTGATCGACATCATCTTCTCGCTCGATTCCGTGATCACGGCGGTCGGCATGGCCGACAAGCTATGGGTGATGGTGGCGGCGGTCGTCATCGCCATGATCATCATGATCATTGCCTCGAACCCGCTGGCCAACTTCGTGGCCGCGCATCCGTCGGTCAAGATGCTGGCGCTGTCCTTCCTGCTGCTGATCGGCGTGCTGCTGATCGCCGATGGTTTCGGCCTGCACATTCCCAAGGGCTATGTGTACTTCGCCCTGGCATTCTCGGTGGCCGTGGAAAGCATGAACCACTTCGTGCGGCTGCGGCGCCGGCGACAGCAGGCGCTCAAGGCCGATTGAGCAGGAGCGCCAGCGCGGCATCGATCTCGGGCAGGTACAGGTTGTCCTCGCTGCTGGTGGCCTGGCGGTGCAGGGACTCCAGCGTCACCACCAGGGCCAAGCCCGTCTCGCCGCGTCCGGCGCGACTCAATGCCCGCCCGCGGGCCATGATGAAATCAGCCCAGGGAAAGGGCTCGTGCGCCGAGTAGCGGCCCAGCAGGCTGCAATAACGCTCCACTTCCTCCCAGTCCTTGCGGCGTAGCGATACATGGATCGCGCATTCGCAGAAGACGAAGAAGTTGTGGCTCACCGCACCACGGGCCAGCAACGCCTCGCCCTGGGCCAGCGCGTGCCGGCATGCCGCCTCGTCGGTCTCGATCCGGGCCAGCATGCCGTACACCTGGGCCCCGATGAATACCATGCCGCCCTCGCCCGCCAGGTCCAGCGCCTGCATCAGGTGTGCGCGTGCGCCCGCCTCGTCGCCCGAGCGGATGGCGAGCAGACCATGCATGTACGCGGCATTGGCCTGGAACCGTGAGCTTCCCAGCGCACGCGCGATGTCCATCGCCTTGTCGACCTGTACCGCAGCCTCGCGCCAGTTGCCCCGAACCCAGCCGTCCACCATGCCCAGTTGCGCCCGCGCCATCAGTTCACCGCGCCGGTGTCCGATACGCGTCGCCAGCTCGATCGTGCGGCGGCAAGCCTGCAGGGAGCCCGCCACGTCCATCATGTACAGGGAACACCAGCCCACCATCGTCAGATAGGCCACTTCGACGCGCAGCAGCTGCTGCGCGCGGGCCAGCATCACACAGCGGGTGAACATCTCGTAGCCGGTGCGTACACGTCCCTGGGCATAACTGGCATCCCCCACGCCTCCCAGCGCGGCGGCCTCGGCCTCCGTCGAACCGGCTTCGCGCGCCAGCCGCAATGCGTGTTCGTGTTCGCTCTGGCATTCGATGGTGCGGCCGGCAGAAAACAGCAGGTTGCCGCGCAAATGGTGCAGCCGTGACAACTCCAGGGTCAGCCCGGCCGCCTCGGCCAGCGGTTGTGCCTCCGCCAGCAAGGCAAGGCCTTCGTCCAGGCGGTCCAGGATGCGCATCCCCGCCGCCATCGCGATCAGCCCTGTGGCACGCTCGGCATCCGTCTGCACCGCTTCCAATGCGCTTTCGCAGGCTGCAATCGACTCGGCGGTGCGACCCATCTCCAGCAACAGCCTGGCGCGGCCCAGCCGCACCGGGAACAACTGCTCCGGTACGCTGGTGAGGCGCGCAGCCCGCTCCACCAGGGCCAGCGCCTGCGCGTACTGGAACTGCACCGCCAGCCCGCGTGCGGCGCGCAGGTACGCTGCGCCGGCCCGCGGGTCCTCGGCCCGTTCGTAGTGCTCGCCGGCCAGTGCGGCATTGCGTGGCTCGACCCACTCTGCGGCCAGCGTGTGCAGCTGGCGCCGGCGGGTCAGCAGCAGCGAGGCATAGGCGCCATCCCGGATGAGCGCATGGCTGAACACCAGCTGGTCGCCTTCAGGGCGCAGCAGGAACTGCGCCACCAGGGCGTGGCTGTCGAACTCCGGCACGCCCACCAGGTGGCGGATGGCCTGCAGCGGCACACGCGGCCCCCAGACTGCTGCCGCCTGCAGCGCGCTCTTGTCACCCGGGCCGAGCCGGTCCATGCGTGCCTGTATCAGCGCCTGGATCGACCCTGGCAGGCTGCCGGCGCTCTCGTCCCCGGCATTGAGCAGCAGTTGCTCCAGGAACAGCGGATTGCCCTCCGCTCGCTCGACACAGGAGCGCAACAGCGCCTCCGACATGGACGCCGCGCCGCCGGCCAGCACCATCGCGTCGTCAGCGGCCAGCGGCCCGAGGTTGATGCTGGCCATGGGCAAGCCATGCAGGGTGGCGCCCCAATGCGCAACGCTGGGATCACCGGCAAACCGGGTGGTCAGCACCAGCAGCAGGCCCTGCTCCACGGTGCGTGCAGCCAGCGCAGCGAACTGCTGCAAGGTCCAGCTGTCGGCCCAGTGGATATCCTCCACCAGCAGCATCAGCGACGCGCCGGCATGCTCCGGCCGCGCCAGCGCACACAGGGCGTCGAGAGTGTGTGTCTGCTGCTCGGCCACGTCGATGGCAGACAGCAGCGCCAGCACGTCCGCCGGTGCGGTCACTTCCAGCAGGTCATACAGGTAGGGGCTGTGGTCGACTCCCTGCTGCGCATTGGCGGCCAGGTCGAGCAGGGCTTCGGCGCGGCTGGCTTCGTCCGCATCGGCGGCAAGGCCCAGCAGGCTCTGCGCCAGCATGCGCATCGCGTCGTGCCCGGTACGGGCGCCAAAATCCAGCACGGCGCTGGCGTGGCACGCAAAACCCTGTTCACGCGCATGGTGCAGGAACTCGGCTGCAAGGCGCGACTTGCCCATGCCGGGATCGCCGCGCACCATGATCAGCCGGCCCCGATGGTTCTGCAGGCAGGCCTGCGCCAGCGCCTCGAACTGCGCCATCTCCTCCTGGCGGCCCACCAACGGGCGGCTGCCGCCGCGCGGCAGGGCACGCTCGGCGAGGATCCGGTAGGGGACCAGCGGACGCTCCTTGCCCTTGACCTCCACCGCCTCGCCCGCCACCGCGTCGAAATAGTCCGACACCTGCTGCCAGGTCTGAGAACTGACCACCACCTGACCCGGCTGGGCCAGGCCGCGCAGGCGCGCCGCGGTGTTGACGGTATCGCCGGTGAGGGTGTAGTGGCCCGAGCGGGAATCGCTGCGCCGCGCGATCACCAGACCGGTCTGCACACCCGTGTGCATAGCCAGCACACGCCCCAGGCGCTCGGCATATCCGGCCGCGATGCCATCTACCACCTGGTGCAGTTCCAGCGCCGCGCTGACAGCGCGCCGCGGATCGTCGCGCCGCGCCACCGGTATGCCGAACAGGGCCATCACCTCGTCGCCGACGAACTGGTTCACACTGCCGCCATGGCGCTCGACCACCGCCACCGCTTCCTGCCGGATGCGGGCCATGATGACCTCGACCTCTTCCGGGTCGAAAGCCTCGTTGAGCGCGGTGTAGCCGGTCAGGTCGGAAAACACCACGGTGGCGTGGCGGCGCTCACCCTCCTCTGCTGGCGCCGCCGCCAGTGGAATGACGGCCGCTGCCGGCGCCTCGGTCGCTTCGGCCGGCGCGGCGGCGACCGGCGCCAGCATTGCCGCAGCCGCCTTCAGCACGCGCTTGCGGTCCCCCAGCGACGCCACGCCGAGTTCGCGCAGGTCGGTATCGGTGAGCTCGGGCAACAGGTCCGGCGTGATGTCCTGGGCGCGGAACGGCTCGGTGTACTTGGCCAGACCCAGGCCGGCGAGCCAGGCATCGATGTCGTTCATGGCCGCACCCCGCCTGCCTTGTCGGCTGGAACACCGGCGCAGATCATGGCGAACGCACCGGCCGCACAGTGCCGCCAGACGGCAAGTCGCGGCGGTGGACAGGGTAGGAAACTGGCATGCCCTGTATTGTCGATCCAAACCGGTACGGGACACCTGGCGGGGGCACTGCGCCGGGACGGCGCCTGCAATTGTCCTAAGTATTTTCCAATTCAGGTATGAGCCTGAAGGAGGACTCGGGTGACGTGATTCGGAGAGTGGATTGATCGGGTTGAAAGTGGCAGTGTACGGGGGTGGGGTTTTCTTCGGATTGTTTCAACAGAAGGCCCCTGCCAGGCCG
>JANMZX010000500.1:0-1633 GCA_031383745.1 Rhodoferax sp.
TCGGTGGTGTTCAAGGAGCACGAAGGCAGCTTCCTGGTCGGCATGATGGCTGCCATGGCCAGCAAGAGCGGCAAGGTGGGCTTTGTCGGCGGCATGGACATCCCCCTGATCCGCAAGTTCCAGTGCGGCTACGAGCAGGGCGCCAAGTTCGCCAATGCCAAGGCCGAGGTGTTTGCCAACATGACCGGCACCACCGGTGCGGCCTGGAACGACCCGGCGCGCGGCGGCGAGCTGGCCAAGGCGCAGTTCGCCAAGGGTGCCGACGTGGTGTTCGCGGCGGCGGGTGGCACCGGCATGGGCGTCTACCAGGCGGCCAAGGACGGCGGCAAGCTGGCCATCGGTGTGGACAGCAACCAGAACCACATCCAGCCCGGCACCATGCTGACCTCGATGCTCAAGCGGGTCGACGTGGCGGTGTACGAGGTCTCCAAGAACCACAAGCCCGGCCTGTCGGTGCTCGGTCTCAAGGAAGACGGCGTGGGCTACGCGCTCGACAAGAACAACGAGAAGCTGGTCTCGGCCGACATGAAGAAGAAGGTCGATGCCGCCCGGGCCGACATCATCAGCGGCAAGATCAAGGTCGTCGACTACATGGCCAAGAACGATTGCAAGTAGTCAGGCGGCGGGTCCTTCTGCTGCGCGGGGCGATCTGAGGTCTGCGGTGCTCACCGTACGCCTGTACGGCTGCGCTCCTCGACGTCAGCCCGACCCGCTCGCTACGACATCTCCACCACCGCACGGGCCTTGAATCGATCGTGACCCTGTCGTCCCGTCCACCCGCGGTCGAGATGATCGGCATCCACAAGCGCTTCGGCGCGGTGCTGGCGAATGCGGATGTGCACCTGACAGTGCAGTCCGGCACGGTGCATGGCATCGTCGGGGAAAACGGCGCCGGCAAGAGCACGCTCATGTCGGTGCTGTATGGTTTTTACAGCAGCGACAGCGGCAATATCCGGGTCGACGGCAAGGCCGCGACGATCCGCCATTCGCACGAGGCCATCGCCCTGGGCATCGGCATGGTGCACCAGCATTTCATGCTCGTCGACACGCTCACCGCGCTGGAAAACGTGATGCTCGGGGCCGAACCCCATGTGCTGCTGCACAAGGCCGAGACGCTGGTGCGCAGCAAACTCGTGGCTTTGATGCAGTCCACCGGCCTGCATGTCGACCTCGACGCGCTGGTGGCCGACCTCTCGGTCGGTGACCGCCAGCGGCTGGAGATCCTCAAGACCCTGTACCGCGGCGCGCGCATCCTGATCCTGGATGAACCCACCGCGGTGCTGACCCCGCAGGAGACCGAGCAGTTGTTCGGCGTGCTGGGCCTGTTGCGCGCGCAGGGCACCACCATTTTGCTGATCACGCACAAGCTCAAGGAGGTGATGCGCCTGTGCGACTTCGTCACCGTGATGCGCGCCGGGCGCGTGGTGCAGGATGTCGCCATTGCGGACACCTCGATCGAGTCCCTGGCCGAGGCCATGGTCGGGCGCAAGGTGCACATGGGCCGCCAGGGGGACGCCGACAAGCCGCCCGGCGACGTGCTGATGCATGCCAGCGGCCTCGTGGTGCGCGACGCACTCAAGGTGGTGCGCCTGCAGGATGTCGACATTGCATTGCGCGCCGGCGAGATCGTCGG
>JANMZX010000516.1:0-15941 GCA_031383745.1 Rhodoferax sp.
GACACCGACCGGCGCCCGGCTCAATGTGCAGGCGCTGGTGACCGAGCGGGTCGGTCCCGACACGGTGTTCATGCCGTTCCACTTCTCCGGGCGCTGGCAGGGTGCCGACATGCTGGCCCATTACCCGGCGGGCGCCGCGCCCGTCGTTCGCGGGGAGGCCATCAACACCGCCACCACCTATGGTTACGACAGCGTGACCATGATGCAGGAATCCAAGACAACTGTCTGCAACGTCGAGAAGGCTTGAGGAACCCCCCATGGCACGAATGAAATTCATCTGCGACGCCGAGCGTTGCATCGAGTGCAACGGTTGCGTGACGGCCTGCAAGAACGAAAACGAGGTGCCCTGGGGCGTGAACCGCCGCCGCGTGGTCACGCTCAACGACGGCGTACCGGGCGAAAAGTCGATTTCGGTGGCATGCATGCACTGCAGCGATGCGCCCTGCATGGCGGTGTGCCCGGTGAACTGCTTCTACCGCACCGACGAAGGTGTGGTGCTGCACGACAAGGATGTCTGCATCGGCTGCGGTTACTGCTCCTATGCCTGCCCGTTCGGCGCGCCGCAGTTTCCGTCGCAGGGCGCTTTCGGCATGCGCGGAAAGATGGACAAATGCACCTTCTGCGCCGGCGGCCCGGAGGCCAACGGCAGCCAGGCGGAGTTCGAGAAATACGGGCGCAACCGCCTGGCCGAGGGCAAGTTGCCGGCCTGTGCCGAGCAGTGCTCCACCAAGGCCCTGCTGGCGGGTGACGGCGATGTGGTGGCCGACGTCCTGCGCAATCGGGTGCTCAAGCGTGGCAAGGGTGCCGAGGTCTGGGGCTGGGGCACGGCCTACGGTTCCAAACCCGGCGTCGCGCCGGCCGCACCGGTGGTGAAATCATGAGGCGGCTGCCAGGCGCCGCGATCGCCGTGGCGCTGCTGGGCGCCCTGGCAGCCTGCGGCGACAAGCCGCAGACGATCGGGGACGGCGGCGCGAAAGATGTCGCGGCATTCAACGGGACTGGCAGCGCCTTCGTCGCCCCGGGCTGGAAGCCGGGCGACAAGAGCAGCTGGGAGCAGCAGCTGCGGGCGCGCATGCAGCGCGGGCAGAACGACTACGCCAAAGCGAACTGATCGGGAGTGCCTATGATTCGGTCCCTTGCGGTTGCGCTGGCCCTTGCGGCAGGGCTTGTCGGTGCCGGTCAGGTGCTGGCCCAGGCAGTGGCGCCGCCCGCCGGCGCCGCCTCGGCGGGCATACAGAGCCAGAACATCTTCGACGTGCGGCCAGACGCCAGTGCGGATCCCGCCTATGCCGCGCAGACCAATGGCCAGCGGGCTCAGGTGCAACCCGGAAACAATGCCCCGATGTGGCGGCAGGTCGGGTCCGGCGTCGCCGGCTACAGCAGCCTGCCAGCCGCCCAGGCGCCAGAAGCGGGCGTACTGATCCAGCCTTTTGTGCAGTATCCGGGGTCGCGGCTCACCAACGCGGGGCAGGCCTGGCGCGAGGTCCGAAACAGCTGGATCCTTCCCTACGGCGGGGCGTTGCTGCTGATCGTCGTGGTTGCGTTGGCGCTGTTCTACTGGCGCAAGGGATCGTTCCTGCTCCACAACAAGCCCACCGGGCGTGAAATCGAGCGCTTCACGGCGTTCGAGCGCGCGGCGCACTGGAGCAATGCGATTGCATTCGTTGTGTTGGCGGTATCCGGCGTGGTGATGGCATTTGGCAAGTTCTTTCTCGAACCGGTGATCGGCACCACGCTGCTGGGTTGGCTGGCCTACGTCCTGAAAACCGTGCACAACTTTGCCGGCCCGCTGTTTGCCGTGTCCCTGGTCGTGGTGATCCTGACCTTCGTGCGTGACAACGTGCCGGCCAAGGGTGATCTGACATGGCTGCTCAAGGGCGGTGGACTGGCCTCCGGAGAATCGGTCCGGTCGCACCGCTTCAACGCCGGTGAAAAGATCGTCTTCTGGGGCGGGGTGTTTGTTCTCGGCCTGGTGGTGGTGGGTTCCGGCCTCGTCATGGACCAGCTGGTCCCGAGCCTGCTGTACCTGCGCGGCACGATGCAGGTGGCCCACATGGTGCATGCGGTGGCGGCGGTCCTGATGATGGCGATGTTCCTGGTCCACATCTACCTGGGCACGATCGGCATGGAAGGCGCTTACAAGGGAATGCGAACCGGCTACGTCGACGAGGCGTGGGCGAAAGAGCACCATGAAGACTGGTACGACGACGTCAAGGCCGGCAAGATTCCGGCGCAACGTGGTGCAACAGTGGCGCAGAAACAGGCGCTGGAAGGACTTTGACATGACCAAGCTTCTTGTTCCCCTGGTGATGCTGGTGGCGTCGGCCGCGGTTTTTGCCAAACTGCCCGCGCCGAGTGACGAGGCCAAGGCCAAGGCCGCCGAGGTGGCTGCCAAATCGGCATGGAGCGCCAAGGTCGACAACTACCTGCTGTGCAAATCGCAGGACAAGGTTGCAGTGGCGTACGGGCAGGCTGCCAAGGCAGCGGGCAAGGAAGCCAGGCCCGCGACGCCCACGCCGCCGTGTGCCGATCCGGGTGCATTCAGCTACACGCCGCCAGAAGCTGTCAAGCCCATAGAAGCGGCTGGCGCCCATTCGCCGCCTGGCACCGCGGCCAGCCCGCCCAGCACCACGCAGCGCGATGCGGTGGCCAATCCCGCCAAGAAATCCTGAGGCGCGATCCATGCCATCGGGGCGGCCCGCCGGACGCCGGCCCTTTTTGCGGTAGCCTATGCCAATGTCCGTCTCCCTCCTGCCCACCCTGACCCAAGCCCTGGTGCCGTTGACCTGTGCAATTTCCGCGGTCAACCAGCACGGCGAGCCGCAGCAGGTGGCGATCCCGGCCGAGCGCGCGCTGACGGTGTACGTCGACCGGCGTGAACTCGTCACACTCATGACGCTCGGCGCTCATCCGGAACTGCTGGTGCTGGGGTATCTGTACAACCAGCGGCTGATCGGGTCGGTGGCCGATGTGGAATCGGTCACCGTCGACTGGGACGTCGGCGCGGCCGCCGTCAAGACCCGCCACGGCATTGCGGACATCGAGGCGCGCACCGCCACCCAGGTCGTCACCACCGGTTGTGGTCAGGGCAGCGTGTTCGGCGACCTGATGGGCGACATCGACAACGTGGTCCTGCCACCGGGCAGCGTGACGCAGGCCCAGCTCTACAGCATCGTCAACACGATCCGCCTGCAGGACAGCACCTACAAGTCCGCCGGTTCGGTGCACGCGTGTGCGTTGTTCCGCGGTGAGCAGATGCTGGTCTTTGTCGAGGATGTCGGTCGCCACAACGCCATCGACACGATCGCCGGCTGGATGGGCATGCGCTCCGGGCAGCCCATGGCCGGTGGCGACAAGGTGTTCTACACCACCGGGCGGCTCACCAGCGAGATGGTCATCAAGTCGGCGCAGATGGGTGTGCCGGTGGTGGTCTCGCGCAGCGGCATCACGCAGATGGGCCATGCGGTGGCGCAACGTATCGGACTGTGCGCCATCGGTCGCGCGACCAACCGTCACTTCCTGTGTTATTCGGGTGCCGAGCGCCTGGTGCTGCAGCCTGAACTCGCCGGGGCCAGGCTGCGCGCCGTGGCCTGAGCGGCCTGCCCGCCGTGGCCCGGGCGGCCGGGCGATCTCCGCATCGCGCCTGTGTGCTTTTTCCTGCCGCATCCGGCCGGGCCGTCGGATGCGCTAAGGTAGGCCCATGCAAACATCCTTCATCCGCCTGGGCCTGCGCAGCCTGTGGCGCGACCTGCGCTCCGGCGAACTGCGTCTGTTGATCGTCGCGGTGACGCTGGCGGTCGCCGCGCTCACTGCCGTGGGATTTTTCGCCGACCGGCTCAAGGGCGGCCTGCAGCGTGATGCGCGCCAGTTGCTCGGCGGCGATGCGGTGGTGTCGAGCGACCGGCCTACGCCGCAGTCCTTCATCGAGCAGGCGCGCACCCTGGGCCTGCAGACATCGATGGCCGTCAGCTTCCCGACCATGGGCCGCGCCGACGACGCGCGCGGCGGCGCCAGCAAGCTGGTGTCGCTCAAGGTGGTCGACAAGGCCTACCCGCTGCGTGGCCGGCTGACCGTGGCCGACAAGCCCGACAGCGCCGGCGCGCTCACCCGCGATGTGCCGGCGCCGGGGGAAGTATGGGTCGATGCGTCCCTGCTCGATGCGCTCGCGCTGTCGGTCGGCGACACCTTGCTGCTGGGCGACGCGCGGCTGCGCATCGGCCGCATCATCGTGATCGAGCCGGACCGCGGCGGCGGCTTCATGAACTTCGCGCCGCGCGTGCTGCTCAACCAGGCCGACCTCGACAGCACCCGCCTGGTCCAGCCGGCCAGCCGCCTCACGTACCGTTTTGCGGTGGCGGGCGAGGAGCCCCAGGCGCGGCGTTTCGCCCAATGGGCTGCGCGCGAGGTCGAAAAACCCGAGGTCCGCGGCGTGCGGGTGGAGTCGCTGGAGACCGGGCGCCCGGAAATGCGCCAGACCATGGACCGGGCCGAGAAGTTCCTCAATTTGGTGGCGCTGCTCGCGGCCATGCTCAGCGCGGTCGCGGTCGCCCTGGCGGCGCGCGGATTTGCCGCCAACCACCTGGACGACTGCGCGATGCTGCGGGTGCTCGGCCAGAGCCAGCGCACGATCGCGCTGAGCTACACCCTGGAGTTCATGCTGATCGGCCTGGGCGCCAGCGTGCTCGGCCTGCTGATCGGTTTTTCGGTGCACCATGTGTTCGTGCTGCTGCTGGCCGGCCTGGTCGATGCGGCCTTGCCCGCGGCGAGCCTGTGGCCGGTGGCCTTCGGCCTGGGCATGGGGCTGACCCTGCTGTTCGCGTTCGGCCTGCCCCCGGTGCTGCAACTTGCGCAGGTGCCGCCGCTGCGCGTGATCCGGCGCGATGTCGGCAATCTCAAGCCGGCCTCGCTCGCGGTACTGGGCATCGGTGTGGCCGGGTTCGCAGCGCTGCTGCTCGCCGCCAGCAGCGATGTGACCCTGGGGCTGATCGCGGTCGGCGGTTTCGCCGCCGCTGTGCTGGTGTTCGCGGCGCTGAGCTGGCTGGCGGTGCAGGTGCTGCGGCGCAGCGTCAACGAAGCGACTGCGCCGCGCTGGATGGTGCTGGCCACGCGCCAGATCTCGGCCCGGCCGGCGTATGCTGTGGTGCAGGTCAGCGCGCTGGCGGTCGGCCTGCTGGCGCTGGTGCTGCTGGTGTTGCTGCGCACCGACCTGATCAGCAGCTGGCGCAAGGCCACACCGCCGGATGCGCCCAACCGCTTCGTGATCAACGTCATGCCGGAGCAGGGCGCCGCCTTCCGCAAGGTGCTGCAGGACGCCGGCGTCGCCCGCTACGACTGGTTCCCGATGATCCGCGGGCGGCTGGTGGCGATCAACGGCAAGACGATGACGCCCGACGATTTTGCCGAGGACCGCGCCAAGCGCATGGTCGACCGGGAATTCAACCTGTCCAACAGCGCCACGCTGCCGCAGCACAACCAGGTGATCGCCGGCAAGTGGGCCGACAACGAGGCCGGCACCATCAGTGTGGAGGAAAGCATCGCCACCACGCTGAACCTCAAGCTCGGCGACGCGCTGCGGTTCGACATCGGCGGCATCCCCGTGGACGCCCGCATCACCTCGCTGCGCAAGGTCGACTGGGGCTCGATGCGGGCCAATTTCTACGTTATCTATCCGGTGGCCAGCCTGCCCGACCTGCCGACCACCTTCATGTCGGCATTCAAGGCGCCTGCGGTCAAGGGTTTCGACAACGCGCTGGTGCGCGACTTCCCCAACATCACCAGCGTCGATGTCAGCGCTACGCTGCAGCAGATCCAGCGCGTGCTGGATCAGGTGATCCGCGCCGTGGAGTTCCTGTTCGGCTTTACGCTGGCGGCCGGGCTGGTGGTGCTGTTTGCCGCGATCACGGCCACCCGCGAGGAGCGGGCGCGCGAGTTCGCCATCATGCGGGCCGTGGGCGCCCAGGGACGCCTGCTGCGCCAGGTGCAACGCGCCGAGCTGGCCGGTGTCGGCCTGCTGGCGGGCCTGCTGGCCAGCGTGGTCGCGATGGCTGTGGGCTGGGGTCTGGCCAAATACGTGTTCGGTTTTGCCTGGACCGCATCGGCCTGGGTTCCGCTGGCGGGTGCCCTGACCGGTGCGGTGCTGGCCATGGCCGCGGGGTGGTGGGGCCTGCGCGACGTGTTGCGCCGCCCGGTGATCGACACCCTGCGCCGGGCGCCGCAATGAATGCCGCGACGGGCCACCCCCGTCACACCCGCACGGCCATGCGCGGCAGGGTTGCCGGATGAGCCTCGGCGAGCAGCAGGCACCGCAGACCCCGTTTGAATGGATCGGCGGCGAGGACCGGGTGCACGCGCTGACCGAACGCTTCTACGACCTGATGGATCTCGAGCCGGGTTATGCGGCGCTGCGCGCCGTGCATGGCCCCGGCCTCGACAACGCCCGCCAGCGGCTGTTCTGGTTCCTGTGCGGCTGGCTGGGCGGGCCGCAGCATTACACGGAGCGCTTCGGCCATCCGCGGCTGCGTGCGCGCCACATGCCATTTGCGATCGGCATCACCGAACGCGACCAGTGGCTGGCCTGCATGGACCAGGCGATGCACGAAACGGGTGTCGACGATGCGTTGCGCGCGCGCCTGCGCGAGAGCTTCTTCCAGACCGCCGACTGGATGCGCAACCAGGGCGTGTGACGGGGACGGCGTACCGCCTGATACGGTTTCGCGTTCGTTCGTCAAGAAGCCGTCTGACCGTATCCGGCCCATTGCGGACGTTGTTGGTCGTTCCCGAAATCATGACAGCCCGGATACCGGCGGCTTGGTGTGGGACCAGGCCGACGGCGCATTCGGCTCCGCGGCTGTCCTCCGCCCTGCGGGCTCCCCCTTTATGCTGCTGCGCCGAACGCACCGCCGACCTGATCCCGCAACTGGGTTGGCGTGCTCGAGCCCAGAATAACGAATACCGAAGGCCCAGCGTCACGGCAGGCGCAGCCCGGCGGGTGCGATTTCTGGGACGCCGAGGAGCACCACAGGGCAGTCGGCGCGTTCAGCGCCCGACTGTTCCAGTATGAGCGCCCGCCGGGCTGCGCCTGCCGCGACGCGCGCCAATGCCGGCGCCGACCGGGCAACGAATGACCGCAAAGGACCGCAAGCCGCCCTCCGATTCCATACGATTGAACGCAAACTGGTATCAGGCGGGCGGGACGCGCGGGCCGATGTCCTTTTGCAGCAGATGGAACCCGCGCCACGCGACCAGACCCAGCAGGGCCGACAGCATGAACAACCAGGCCCCCAGGCCGGTGCTGCCAGGCACATAGCCCTTCGCGTCCCACCCGAGGTACAGGGCCATGCCGAGAAAGGGTGCAAAGGCACCGCGCAGGCCGGTCAGCGTGACGTGGATGCCCATGTAGGCTGACAACTGGTCTCGGGGTGCGAAGTCGTTGTGCCCGAGCTGCCACGCCAGCGAGCCGCCGCCATTGGTGATGCCGGTGATCACGCGGCCCAGCGCCAGCCAGCCGAGGGACAGGGTGAGGGCGCCCCAGAACATCACCACGACGCCGATCACCCACAGCGAATTCTGGCGTGCCCGGAACTCGGCCACATGGACGCGGTCCAGGTAGCGCGCCCACAAGGGCATCGTGGCCAGGTTGAGCAGGAACGGGATCAGCATCACGATGCCGATGCTGGCTACATAACTCGCGCCGATCTGGCGGGTCACCAGGTACACCAGCGGCGGCTCCAGCATCATGGCGGCGGCGCCGGAGATGAACTGGTGCAACTGGTAGCGCGCATAACGCGGGTCGGCGCGCAGGATCGCCAGAAACGCGTTGCGGTTCGACGGGTCGCGCTGGCCGCGCCGCTCCAGCACCTGGTGGCGCTTCTCGCCGACGACCCGAACGCCGCGAAAGGCCCAGACGCCCAGGCCGCCCAGGACGGCACCCGCACCGTACAACCACCGGAAGTTCTCCGGATGCGCGTCCAGCACCAGCCCGGCCACGCTGGTGGACACCACCACCATCAGGCTGGCCAGCGCCTGCAGGCGTGCCGTGACCGTGGCGCGCAAGGCGCGTTCGTAGTTCAGGCTCCAGGTCACACTGCGCACTGTCAGGATGCCGGCAATCAGCACCCGGCCCAGGATCACGCTGGCCAGCAGGACCCAGGTGGCGGCGCCAGAGCGCGGGCTGACGGCGATCGCCGCCACGCACAGCAGCACCAGCACCTGCAGCACGGTGACCATCGGCACCTTCGGCCGCGCGGTGGCGATGCGGTTCCAGATGAAACTCGAGAGGTTGCCGAACATCGGTGCGGCGGATATCACCGCGATGACCCACGGCGGCACGTCGAATGCCTTGGCCGCGACCACGGCCACAAAACCGCCCTCCAACAGGCTCAGCGCGATCGGCAGGGTCAGTTCGGTGAGCTGTTCGCGGCGGTAACTCCGCTGGACGGCCGGGTCGAGGCCGGGGACCCGGAAAAAGGCGGCAATGGGGGACATCAACCGTGCATTGTCGGTCGGTCGGGATGCCCCGGGCGAGGCGTTTCGCCAGCCGAACCATCCCGTGGAACGAATGCAGCCACCGCGGGCTACGTCCTGGTGGCCGGCTGCAGCAACACCACCAGCGCGCCGGCTCCGCCCTCGGCGGGGCGGGCCTGCACAAAGGCCAGGATCTCGCTCTTCTGCACCAGCCAGCCATGCACCTTGTGCTTGAGCACCGGCGCCTTGCCCGGCGAGCCCAGGCCCTTGCCGTGCACGATGCGCACGCAGCGGATGCCCTGCTGGCAGGCGTCACGGATGAAGGCGGTGAGCGCGATGCGCGCATCCTCGGTGCGAAGACCGTGCAGGTCGAGCTGGCGCTGGATGCTCCAGTCGCCCTTGCGCAACTTGCGTGTCACGTCGCTGCCGATGCCGGGACGGCGAAAACTCAGCTGGTCGTCCACGTCGAGCAGGGTGCTCACGTCGAAATCGTCGCTGATGGCTTCGTGCAGCACCGCCTGCTGGTCGCGCAGGTGCTGGCGCGGCACGGGTTCCGGCGGCAGCCTGGTGATGGCGGCATGGCGCTTGTCCGGCAGGCTCTGCACCACACCGGCGGCGCGCACGAACAGTTCGCGGGCGGTGGCGTTGCGCTGGCGCGCCTGGGCGCGCAGCATGTCGGCTTCGGCGGCGCTGCGGGCCTGTTCGTCGATGGTCCGTTTGACCTGCTGGAGGTCGGCGAGGGAGCGCAGGCGGGGGCTGGCGGGCTTCATGGGTAAGTGGGGGCGTCGGTCGTGGCATAGGCCGGTCTGGCAGCAGCGGGAGCGGGCGGGGCAGCGCCCGGGGCGAACCTTAGCACGGTGGGGCCGACCCCAGGGCCTGTGCGTCCGCCGTCCAGGCCTTCGCGCGGCTCAGACCAGGCCGCGCTCGGCCATCGACAAGGCATCCCCGGCCGCGACGATCACGTGGTCCAGCACCCGCACGTCGACCAGCGCCAGCGCGGCCTTGAGTGTCTGCGTGAGCGCCTCGTCGGCGCGTGACGGCTGGACCGACCCGCTGGGATGGTTGTGCGCCAGCACCACGGCGGCGCACTGGTGGTGCAGGGCGCGCAGCACCACTTCGCGCGGGTAGACGCTGGTCTGCGTGAGCGTGCCGCGAAACAGCTCCTCCATGGCCATCAGGCGGTTTTGCACGTCGAGGAACAACACCGCGAACACCTCATGGTCGCGCGCCGCCAGGTGCAGTTGCAGGTAGTGCTTGACGGCGCCCGGCGACGCAAACACCTCGCGTGCGCGCAGCTGCTGTGCTGTGGCGCGGCGCGCCAGCTCGAGCACGGCCAGCAGCTCGGCGCGTTTGGCCGGCCCCAGGCCCTTGACCCGTCGCAGGTCGTCGCTGGTGGCGCGCAGCAGGCCGGAAATGCCGTCGAAGCCGCAGGCCCCGTCGGTGTTGGGTTGCAGCTGCAGCAGCTCATGGGCCATCTGCAACACGCCCTTGCCGCGGATCCCCGTGCGCAGCAGCAGGGCCAGCAGTTCCGCGTCGGCCAGCGCAGCCGGCCCGCGGGCTAGCAGCTTCTCGCGCGGTCGCGCGTCGGGGGGCAAGTCCTGGAGTTGCATGGGGTGGTGGCGCCGGGCGTGAGGGATGGGCAGGCGGCTTCCTACAATAGACGCAGTTCACCGAAACATCCATGACATCTCCTGCACCCACTGTCGAGCCTGGTTCATTCTTGACGCTGCACTACCGTCTGGGTGGCCCGGAGGGCGACATCATCAACACTTTTGGTGACAAACCCGCCACGCTGTCGCTGGGCACCGGCGAGTTGTCACCGGCCGTCGAGCAGTGCCTGATCGGCATGGCCGAGGGTGGCCGCGCGGTGTTCCGCCTGCCGGCCGGCGCCGCCTTTGGCGAGCGCAAGGACGACATGCAGCAATGGGTGGCGCGCAAGCTGCTCGACCAGCTTGGAGACCCGGCGGAAACCTACCGCGTGGGTGACGTGGTGCAGTTCCCCACACCCGACGGCCAGGGCAGTTATGCAGGCGCTGTGTTGCGCGTGGGCAATGCCGACAACCAGCGCGCGCTGCTGGTCGATTTCAACCACCCGCTGGCCGGCCAGCCGGTCGAGTTCGAAGTGCATCTGGTGGGCATCCTGTGAACCTGTCCGTATCACCCCGGGAGATCCTGTTGGCCGAGCCGCGGGGCTTTTGCGCGGGGGTGGACCGGGCGATCGAGATCGTCGAGCGTGCCTTGCAGAAGTTCGGCGCGCCGATCTATGTGCGCCACGAGATCGTGCACAACACCTACGTCGTCAACGACCTCAAGGCCAAGGGTGCGATCTTCATCGAGGAGCTCGATGACGTGCCGCCCGGGGCCACCCTGGTGTTCTCCGCCCACGGGGTGAGCCGTGCGATCCAGCGCGAGGCGCGGGCGCGGGGCTTTCAGATCTTCGATGCCACCTGCCCGCTGGTGACCAAGGTGCATGTGGAAGTGGCCAAGCTGCACAAGGAGGGCTACGAGTTCATCATGATCGGCCACAAGGGGCACCCGGAAGTCGAAGGCACCATGGGGCAGCTCGACAGCGGCATCCATCTGGTGGAAGACGTGGCCGACGTCGCGCGGGTGCGCCCGGCGCAGATGGAGAAACTGGCGGTGGTCACACAGACCACGCTCAGCGTGGATGACGCCGCCGAGATCGCGGCCGCTGTCAAGGCCCGCTTTCCGATGGTGCGCGAACCCAAGCAGCAGGACATCTGCTACGCCACGCAGAACCGCCAGGACGCGGTCAAGCTGCTGAGCCCGCAGGTCGATGTGGTGATCGTGGTCGGCAGCCCGACCAGTTCCAACAGCAACCGGCTGCGCGAGGTGGCCCGCAAGCTGGGCACCGACAGCCACATGGTCGACAGTGCCGACGAATTGCGCGCCGAGTGGTTCGAAGGCCGGCAGCGGGTGGGTCTGACGGCGGGCGCGTCGGCGCCCGAGCTGCTGGTGCAGCAGGTGGCGGACCGCCTCAAGGCGCTGGGTGCGGTGTCGGTGCGCAAGCTGCCCGGCATCGAGGAGACGGTCAAGTTCCCGTTGCCCAAGGGCCTGCGGCTGGGCGCCGACGGCCCCCTCTAAAATCGCCGCATGTTAGACATCAACCTCCTGCGCAAGGATCTCGACGGGGCGGTGGCCCGGCTCGAGACCCGCAAGTCACCCCAGGCATTCCTGGACGTCGGGCGCTTCACCCAGCTCGAAGCCGAACGCAAGACTCACCAGACGCGTACCGAAGAGCTGCAGAACCGGCGCAACACACTGAGCCGGAAGATCGGCCAGCTCAAGTCCAAGGGTGCGTCCGCGCAGGCCGAGGTGGACGCGGTCATGGCCGAGGTGGCGGGGCTCAAGGGCGACCTGGAGGCATCCGCCGCACGGCTGGAACAGATCCAGTCCGAGTTGCAGGCGATGCTGCTGGCCGTGCCCAACCTGCCGCACGCCAGCGTGCCGGTCGGTGTGGATGAGCATGCCAATGTCGTCCTGCGGACCTGGGGCACGCCCCGGCAGATGGACTTCACCATACGCGACCATGTGGATATCGGCATACCGCTGGGCCTGGACTTCGACATGGGTGTGAAGCTGGCCGGGGCGCGTTTCACGGTCATGAAGGGCGCGATCGCACGCATGCACCGGGCGCTGGCGCAGTTCATGCTCGATGTGCAGACCCAGGAGCACGGCTACACCGAGTGCTACACCCCGTACATCGTGAATGCCGAGACGCTGCGCGGCACCGGCCAGCTGCCCAAGTTCGAGGGCGATCTGTTCGCCGCGAAAAAGGGCGGGCAGGATGCCGGCGACGTGGCCGATGCCGCGGCGCTCTACCTGATCCCCACCAGCGAGGTCACGCTGACCAATTTCGTGCGCGATGTGGTGGTGGCCGAGTCGGATCTGCCGATTCGCCTGACCGCCCACACGCCCTGTTTTCGTTCCGAAGCCGGCAGTTACGGGCGCGACACCCGCGGCATGATCCGCCAGCACCAGTTCGACAAGGTCGAGATGGTGCAGATCGTGCACCCGGAGCGCAGCTACGAGGCGCTGGAGGCCATGACCGGACATGCCGAAGCCCTGCTGCAGAAGCTCGGCCTGCCGTACCGGGTGGTGGCGCTGTGCACCGGCGACATGGGGCCGTCGGCGGCACGCACGCACGACCTCGAGGTGTGGCTGCCGGCACAGGACACCTACCGCGAGATCAGTTCGGTGTCCAATTGCGAGGCCTACCAGGCGCGCCGGCTGCAGGCCCGGTTCAAGAACGCTCAGGGCAGGAACGAACTGGTCCACACGCTCAACGGCTCCGGCCTGGCGGTCGGGCGCACGCTGGTGGCGGTGCTCGAGAACTACCAGAACGCCGACGGTTCCGTCACGGTCCCCGAGGTGCTGCGGCCGTACATGCGCGGTATGGAGCGACTGGCACCGACCTGACACCTGGAGCACATGGGATGAAAAAACCGGCCGCCGCGAACAGCCCGATTGTCCCGGGCAAGTACTTTGTATTTGTCGAGCGCCTGGTGCAGGAGCAGTACCAGACGCTGATGCTGGATGCTGACTCCGAAGACCAGGCCCAGGTGAAGGCGCTGGAGCTGTTCTTTGCCGGCTCGGTGGCCTGCATGTCCAGCACCCAGGTCGAGCCGCCGACCACCCGTGTGCGCCCGATGCGGGAGAAGCACCTGCGCAAGGCGGAACGCAACGACGTGCCGTACGAGACGGAATTGCGCACGTCCGAGCGTTTCAAGGGCGACAACGAGGAAACCCTCCAGCCGAGTTGCCAGTTCCCGGGCACCCGCCCGGCGGCGGTGACCTGCGCCCAGGCCCGTCTGCTGTGCCAGAACTTCGACGCCAGCGGGCATTCGAACCACAGCGGCAGGGGCTCCACCTTGTGGGTGATCCTGGAGCATTGCGCGCATGCCGACATCGCCTACAACCTGCGTGCCCTGCCCGGAATGGGCTATTACGTCGAGCGTGCCAAGGCCGCCGCTGATGGCCTGTCGCTGCGCATGTCGGTCGAAACCCAATACGGGGCCCCGCTCGCCTGATAGACCGGTGCGACAATCGAGGGCTGTCCCCCTCACCCGATTCGCGATGTCCCTGACGGCCCCAGAAATTTCCGTCGTTGTGCCGGTGCACAACGAATCGCGCAACGTCGTGCCGCTGCTCGACCAGATCGGCGCCGCCCTGACCGGCGTCGCGCGCTTCGAGGCGGTGTTCGTCGACGACTGCAGCAGCGACGATACGCCGGCCGTGCTGACCGACTATGCCCGCAGCCACGACTGGCTGGTGGTGGTATTTCACCGCAACAATTGCGGCCAGAGCACGGCGGTGCGCACCGGGGTGATGCAGGCGCGCGGCCAGGTCATCGCCACGCTCGACGGCGATGGCCAGAACGACCCGGCGGACATCCCCGCCATGCTGTTGCGCTGGCGTGAGCTGCACGCCGCCGCGCCCGGACAGCCAGTGCTGGTGGCCGGCTGGCGCGCCAAGCGCCAGGACACCTGGATCCGCCGCATGTCCTCGCGCATCGCCAACGGCGTGCGTGCACGGCTGCTGGGCGATGCCACGCCCGACACCGGCTGCGGCCTCAAGCTGGTCGGCCGCGAGGACTTTCTTGCGCTGCCGTATTTCGACCATATGCACCGCTTCCTGCCAGCGCTGGTACGTCGCTGCGGCGGGCAGGTGGAGTCGGTGCACGTGGCCCACCGGGCCCGCGCGCACGGGCAGTCGCACTACGGCATCCACAACCGGCTGTGGGTGGGCCTGGTCGACATGCTCGGTGTGATGTGGCTGCAGCGGCGCGCGCGAGTGCCCCGCGTCGAGCGGCTGAGTACAAAGGAACTGTGATGGATATCGATATCGACAAGACCTGGCTGGCCATCGGCCTGATCGGACAGGGGCTTTTTTCAGCCCGTTTCTTCGTGCAGTGGCTGCAAAGCGAGAAGGTCAAGAAGAGCGTGATCCCCTCTGCGTTCTGGTACTTCAGCATGGCCGGCGGCATGACGCTGCTGGCCTATGCCATCCACCGGCGCGATCCGGTCTTCATCATCGGCCAGGGCACGGGGCTGTTCATCTACTTCCGCAACCTGCAGTTCTTGTGGCGCGACCGCAAGAAGGCCAAGACGGCTGACCTGTGATGCGGGGCGCAGCGCGATGACGGCCACCCGTGCGCCAGGTTCCTTGGCGCCGGTGTCCAGCCAGGACCGGCAGCACCTGTGGCTGATGCTGCTGGTGGCGCTGATCGTCCTGGGCGCCGGCATCGGCCTGCGTGACCCCTGGCCCTCGGACGAGCCGCGCTTCACCCTGGTGGCAAGGCAGATGATCGCCTCCGGCGACTGGCTGTTCCCACACCGGGGCAGCGAGCTGTATTCGGACAAGCCGCCGATGCTGATGTGGATCGAAGCGGTGTTCTACCTGTTGACCGGCAACTGGCGCGTGGCCTTTCTCCTGCCCTCGCTGCTGGCCGGCCTGGCCACACTGGCCCTGACCTGGGATATGGGCCGGCGGCTGTGGAACCCGCGCGTCGGGCTGTTCGCCGCGGTGGCGATGCTGGCCACCTTCCAGTTTGCCTACCAGGTCAAACGCGCGCAGATCGACCCGCTGGTCATGGCACTCATCACGCTGGCCAACTGGGGCCTGCTGGTGCACTTCCTGCGCGGGCCGAACTGGCGCGCCTACTGGCTGGGCTGTTTTGCCGCCGGCCTGGGGGTGATCACCAAGGGCGTCGGCGTGCTGGCGCTGCTGATGGTGCTGCCCTACCTGCTGGCGCGTCGCGGTCAGTGGGTCGGCGCGCTGCAGACCGATGGCGCCGGGTTGCGCTGGGCCGGTGGCGTGGCGGCTTTTCTGGGCGCGATACTGCTGTGGCTGGTGCCCATGGTGGGCGTCGCCTACTGGCGCGGTACACCCGAGTACCTCGAATACGTCAACGACATCCTGCTGCACCAGACCGCCAAGCGGTATGGCGGCTCGGTGGGTGGGCATGCGCAGCCACTGTGGTATTTCGTGCCGGTGCTGCTGTTCCACTTCTTTCCGATGTCGTTGGCCTACCTCGCCGCATGGCGCGACTGGCGCGAAGGCCTGCAGCGCCGGGACGCCCGCATGCTGTTGCTGCTGGTCTGGTGCGCGCTGGTGTTCGTGTTTTTCAGCATCGCCGGTGGCAAGCGCGAGGTCTACCTGATGCCGATGCTGCCGATCCTGGCGCTGGCGCTGGGCCCGACGCTGGAGCGCATTGTCGACAAGCGCTGGTTGCACCTGGCGGGATTCGCCGCGGCCCTGGCCCTGGGCGCCGGGTTCGTGGCTGCAGGGTGGTGGGCACTGCAGGGCAACTGGGCCAGCATGAACACCATGGTCCTGGAGCGCGAGCTGGCGCAGGGCGGCCGCTGGTTGTGGTGGATGTTCATCGCCATGGGTGCGTTGTTCCTGCTGAGCGCTCTGGTGTTCCGGCCCCGGCGCGGTGTGCATGCGCTGCTGGC
>JANMZX010000525.1:0-3536 GCA_031383745.1 Rhodoferax sp.
ATCGTGGAACACCATCACCACACCCAGCAACTCGCCGTCTGCGCTGCGGATGGGCGCAGCGGAGTCCTCGATGCCGAACTCCTCGCCGTTGCGCGACACCAGCAGCGTGCGATTGGCCAGGCCGACCACGTGGCCCTCGGCCAGGCAGGCTTCCACCGGGTCCGGACTCGGCGCGCGGGTCTCTTCGTTGACGATATGGAACACCTGCAGCAGCGGACGCCCCAGCGCCTGCTCGCGCGTCCATCCGGTCATGCGCTCCGCCACCGGGTTGAGCCACTGCACGCGGCTCTTGGCATCCGTCGTGATGACCGCGTCGCCGATCGACTGCAGCGTGACGCGCAGCAGTTCGTGTTGCTCGGCCAGTTCCGCCGCCATGCAGCGCGATTCGGTGATGTCCTGGAACGCGCCCACCAGGCGGACCGGCTTGCCGTCCTCGAACTCCGCGGAGCCGACTGCGCGCGCCCAGATGCGCCCTCCATCGGCACGGATCAGCTGCAATTCGAGGTCCCAGCCTTCTCCGGTCTCGGTGGCACGTTGCACCGCCTGTGCAATCACGGGGCGGTGCTCGGGCGCGTAGAAATCGATCGCCGACTGCAGCGTGGGCTGGTAGTCCGGCGCAACGCCGTGGATGTGCCGGGTCTGCGCCGACCAGTAGAGGGCGCCGCCCACGAGGTCGACCTCCCAGCCGCCGACACCGGCGATGTGCCCGGTGCGGTTCAGGGACGCCTCGCTCTTGCGCAGGTTTTCCTCCTGCTGCTTGCGCGCCGTGATGTCCTGGTGCGTGCCATACATCCACTCGGGCTGCCCGTCGGCCGTGCGGCTCATGACGCATCCACGGTCCAGCACCCACACCCAGCGCCCATCGCGATGGCGCATGCGGGCCTCGCACTCGTACGCGTCGCTGTGGCCGGCAAAATGCGCCTCCAGCAGCGCCTGCGAGCGAGCGAGATCGTCGGGGTGCGCATGGTGCAACCAGGTCTGGATCGACAACGGCCCCAGTTCGTCCAGCGTGCAACCGATGATCTGCGCCCAGCGTTCGTTGAACCGCGCTTCGCCGGTCTGCACGTTCCACTCCCAGGTGCCTGCGCGCGTGCCGTCGATGATGTTGAGCAGTCGCAGGCGTTCCTGCTCGAGCGCACGTTCGGCGCGGCGGCGCAGCGTCACATCCTCGATCACCACGAGTGTGCGCACAGATTGACCGGCGCCATCGTGTTCGACGATGGCGGACAGCAGGATGTCGACCACTTCACCGCCGCGCGTCAGCGCCTGGCTGGCCACCTGATCGGCACGCCCGTGGGCCAGGAAAGCCGGCCGCAACACACGGGTCATGAGATCGCGGGATTGCGGCGCGAGAAATTCCGAGGTCTGGCGGCCTATCACCTCGTCGCGCTGGTACCCCAGGCGCGACAACCAGCTGTCACTGACCGCCAGCACCCGGCCGGCCATGTCGGCGGACAGCAGCATCGCCGGCGTCGCCTCATACAGCCGCCGCACACGCCTCTGGCTCTCCTGTTGTTGCGCCAGCAACTCGTGGCGCTCCGTCACATCCTCGACCGAACCGACATAACCCGCCAACGTCTGGTCGCCCGCCAGCAACGGGCGCGCGCGCGAATGCACATTGCGCAACGAGCCGTCCTGGCGCAGGACACGGAATTCCATGTCGAAGTCGGCCTTGTCCGCCGCGCGTTCCTGCCAGGTCTGCGAGACCTGGTCACGGTCGTCCGGATGCAGGGCAGCGATCCAACCGGTTCCCAGGCTCTGCGCCTGCGTCAATCCGTAGATCGATTGCCAGCGGTCATTCACATAGGTGCAGGCACCGGACGCGTCGGTGTGGTACACCCCCAGCGGCGCGCCCTCGCTCAGGGCCCTGAACTTGGCTTCGCTGCTGGCCAGCGCCTGCATCGCATGGCGCCCCTCGAGCGCCACGGCCGCAGCCGCGCCCAGGTGTTTCAGGACTTCCCGCTGCACCGGTGTGAGCGTGCGCGGCGCGCGGTCGATCACACACAGGGTTCCGACCCGGTGCCCGCTCTGCAGACGCAGGGGCACACCGGCATAGAACCGGATATCCGGTTGCCCCGCCACCAGGGGGTTGTCGGCAAACCGTGGGTCTGCCGACGCATCGGGGACTTCGAACAACTCGTCGCCCAACACGGCGTGGGCGCAAAAGGCCAGCTCGCGCGGGGTTTCGGTGACGCCCGGCAATCCGACATTGGCCTTGAACCACTGGCGATCGGAATCGACCAGACTGATCAGCGAAATCGGAACGCCACACAACAGAGAGGCGGCTTCGACCAACGCGTCGAACTGGGCTTCGGGCCCGGTGTCGAGCACCTGCAATCGACGCAGCGCGGCCAGGTTTGCAGATTCGTCGGGGCGATCAGGTGCAGACTGCATGATGCTGTCCCTCCAGGGGCTGGTGGCAATCGCGCATTTTCCGTGATTTCGCTCGTGGGAGTGTTGGTTTCCGGACACGGCTACGCCCAGTGTCGGAGAATTTACAGTCCGGGCGGCGCTGCCAAACGACAGCAATCTGGCGCGCCGGTGCCCCGGTCGGCACGACCGGCCGGCAAACGGGCCAGCACCGGCTTGACGCTACCGGGTGGCTCCCGGATACTGGCCGCAGCCCGCGCATCCACTTGTCAGCCACCTCCCCGGGAGCCCCGATGGCACGCACCGTCACCCTTGCCGCCGCCCAGATGGGCCCGATTTCGCGCAGCGAAGATCGCACCAGCGTGGTGCGCCGCCTGATCGCCCTGATGCAACAGGCCAAGGCCATGGGCGCCGACGTGGTGGCGTACCCTGAAGCGACACTCACCGCGTTTTTTCCGCACTGGTTTACCGAGGACGAAGCCGAGGTGGACAGCTGGTTCGAACGCGAGATGCCAGGGCCCGCCACGCAAGCACTGTTCGACGAAGCCCGCCGGCTGGGCATCGGGTTCCACCTGGGTTATTGCGAACTTGATTTTTCTGCAGGGCGCAAGCGCCGCTTCAACACCTCCATCCTCGTGGATGCCAGCGGCACCGTCATCGGCAAGTACCGCAAGATCCATCTCCCCGGGCATTCCGAGCACCGGCCCGAGACGCCGTTCCAGAACCTGGAGAAGCGCTACTTCGAGGTCGGCGACCTGGGCTTCGGTGCCTGGCGCGCGTACGGCGGGGTGGCCGGCATGATCATCTGCAACGACCGGCGCTGGCCCGAGTCGTACCGGGTGCTGGGCCTGAAGGGCGTGGAGATGGTGTTCTGCGGCTACAACACACCGGTGCACCACCCGTCCGCGCCGGACCACGACCGGCTCGGGCAGTTCCACAACGAGTTGTCGATGCAGTCCGGCGCGTACCAGAATAGCTGCTGGGTGGTCGGCATCGCCAAGGCCGGCATGGAGGAAGGCGTGGAGATGATCGCCGGCAGCTGCATCATCGCCCCCAACGGCGAGATCGTCGCGCGGGCTGCCAGCGCAGGCGACGAGGTGATCGTGGCCCGCTGCGACCTGGATCTGGGGCGCTCCTACCGCGAGACGACCTTCAACTTCGCCAAA
>JANMZX010000526.1:0-3647 GCA_031383745.1 Rhodoferax sp.
TCCAGCACCCGGAACGAGCCGATGATCTGGTTGAAATCACCCTCGTGCGCGGCCCAGGACGCGAGGTGTGTTTCGGTATCGATCAGGAACCGGCGATCGCGGTGGACGGCAATGATCTTGCGCGACTGACCGACCCGCCCAGTGCCGATGTGGTGCACCACGGCGATGGCGGTCAGACCGCCGGACAGGGCCACGCGATCGCGCGACACCCGCCGCACGACGTTCACCCCCTGCATCTGCCGCTCCCATTCCCGGATCGCAGTGTCGGCCGCTTGATCGAGGGAATCGCCCGCAACGTGTGCGGCGCTGTGGACGCCCACGACAGCCTGGCCCTTGGTGATCTTCGCGTAGCGCGCACTGGCATCCAGCGTCCAGCCGGCAGGGTAGGAAACCGACCAGCGCTGGTCCGCAGGGGTGTACGACCCGGCGGCCGTGGTGCTGGATGCCGTGGCGGCGCCGCTGCGAACCTGCTGGTCGACCTTGCCGGTTTCCCTCATCGCCTGGGTGGCCATGTCATGGAGCCTGACGGACTGGTTGGCGCACGCGCAGAGCCAGCAGGTGCCGGCTGCAACAAGCGATCTGCGGAGCATCCGCCAGGTCTGCATGGTTTCCTCCTCAGCCATCCTGGGCAGCCCTGGCTGGCAGCAACAAGTTTGATACCCCGCTGGTCATGTCCGTGTCCATCCTTCCGTGCCTCTGCAGGTGTTGCCGATCGACCCGGCTACGGGCCGGACCCGGTGCCTCGAAGTGCAGCGGCGGCCCTGCCATCGCCGCGCAGGGAGTTCGCAAAACCGGCAATACATCGACGCATCACCCCGGCGATGACGCCCTGGGTCGGCCAGACGTAGGTGCGATCCGTGCAGCGCATCTGGTAGTCGAGCCGCGTCGGGCCAGCGGTGCCCCAGGCACCCAGGATGTTCAGCGAGACGGACAGGTTACCGATCACATCCCAGTACAGCAGCGAGGTGTCCGTGTGGGCTTCGAACGCGCGCACCGAACCGCTGACTTGCGCGCGTTGGGTATCGTCGGTCACCGTGTGCCCCGCAGCCGAGAGCTCGGCGCGGATGACCTGCCCCATCAGGGTGGCTGGACTCGGCTCGAAACGGATCCTGCCCATGGGCACGCCGAACGCTGCTGTTGCCGTGCCCTCGGTGTCCTGATCCGCCCGCGCGTCGTCGAAGGGCAGCAACTGCAGCACCACCGGCGGAACCGACGACAGGCCGCTGCTGCTGGACGACGCACTGTGAAGTGGAATGCCAACAGTGAGTACCGCCGCGGACATCGCTGGCGCATTGTTCCTGGTCACGTTGCCCACTGCCACCGCCGCAACCGTGCCCCCGGGGCCACCACAGGCCGACAGCAGCCCGGCTGCCAGCAGCACGGGGACCATGCGCAGGGCGATCATCATCGCCGCCTTCGCAGTGGCGCGACGTCCCGTGCCGCGCGTGCGGTCGTCCCGACCACGCGTCGGAGTTGATCCGGCCGGGGCCTGCATCATGTGCCCAGGAGCCGGATGGCCCAGTACACTGCGATCCCCATCTGCACCGCAAAGGCGGTGAACCGCGCGGATACGGCCGGTGAAGATGTCGAGGCCAGATGGATACACGACTGCACGATGCGCGCGCCGAGCAACACCCAGGCCAGCGGGTCGGTGACGGCCGATCTGCCGGCGACGACCGCCACCAGCATCAGGCCGCCGAACACAGGCAGGCCTTCGAGGCAGTTGGCGTGCGCACGTGCGAGGCGCTGCATGAAGGGCGAGAGGTTGGAGTTGTCGGGATTGAACCCGTTGGCGGGCACCGCGCCGGAGATGACCAGCCCGCTGCGGATGGCCTCCATCCACACGAGCAGGAGCAGGGTCCAGCTGAGGAATCCAAGCAAGGCAAATAGCGTAGACGACATGGTGTGCAAACTCCTGCAGAAAAGCGCCAGCGGCCATGGCGCTGCCGAATCGGGCAAGGCTGACCGGGTTGGCCTGAGCCGACCCTGAGAGAGGCCGCGTCTGGCGGAAAGACGGTGGTGATGGTGAGCGTATCCCGATGTGGAAGCTGATGCAAGGCCGCTTTGCAGCGCCGTCAGGCGTCACGCCGTGCACGCAGCACCTCGGCCGCCAGCCGCTCCAGATTCTGCGCATTGGCCGATGCCACGAACTGGGCGATCTTCTCGTAGTGCTCCACGGTGTCGAATGTCTGCCGCCATCGAACTTCGGTGGCGGCACCTTTCGCCAGCAGTTCGATGGTGAGAAAGAAGTGATGCCCGCCAAGATGTTCGATCTCGAAGACCTGATCCGTGACGATGCGCGTGAAGCGGCTCTCGTTCGGGTAGTGCTGGCCATCCGGCCCGTGCATCGTCAGCAGCCACTGGCCGCCGGGCACGAAGTCATATTGGTGCATGGTGTTGGTGAAGCCGTCCGGGCCCCACCAGCGTGCAACCCGCGCGGGATCACGCATCGCGGCGAACACCTCGGACGGGGTGGCGTCGAGCAGTCTGCTCCTTGAATCTGACCGAGTCTCTATGGGTTCCATCGGGTGCCTTTCAAGCGCATGGCAGAGCCTGAGCGGGCATCATCGCGCCGAGCGTTGGACCGGTGTCAAAAGGATTGCGTCCCGTGCCGCCGGCCACTTTCCGGCTACACGCCGCAAAATCGCGACCGCATGTGCCTGCCGTGTCATGGGTGGATGCTAGACCCAGCGCGTGGCCGGGTCCATACCTTCGATGCGCCAGCACAACAACCCCGTCAGGTCGACCGCGCCGTAGGCGCTGGCCGGGTGGGCTGCCGCGAACGCCTGGATGCGCGGGTGTTCGCGGCACAGACGCGTTGCGCCTTCCTCGTCGCCATAAAAACCGAACACCATGTAACGGCCCGCGTGGTCGCGGTGCTTCAGCAGCCAGTCGGCAGCGAAGGTGGGCAGTACCTGCTGGCGCAGCGCGAACAACTGACGCCGACTCTCGATGAAGGCAGCGGCATGGGTCGCGTTCCGGATCTCCCATACGGCGCAGACAGCATGGCTCGGCGCCTGGTCCCACGAACCCCGCACCGCAAACAGCAACTCGTGAACCTCGCCGCCTGCCGCGCCGGCAGCGCCTTCCGACGCGAATGCGTCGAGACGCGCCATGTGTGTCGTGTCCTTCAGGGAGCGCAAAACGACAGAGTGGGATGCGTCTGCGGGAGGCGTCGGCTCCGGCTCGTGATGCCGGGGCAGATTCTTCAGGACCACGAACTTGCTCATGTTTGTCATTGCTGCCTCCATCTGTCGCGCGAATGGTGTGACGACCTGCCGCTGCCAGTCAGCCGACGCCGAAGGCGGTGGGAAGCAGCGGCCGGAGATCCATCATTGGATGATGCCGAAAATGGACTGGGGTTTGTCGCTCCATTGGAACGAGTTGATAACCCAGCCATTGGGCGACCGGAAGAAGTGGAAGGTCCAGGGCAAGGCATGATTCGCCGTTATTTCAAAGAAGACAAGAACCATCCACGATTCTCCGAACTTGCGTTGCCCGACCAACTCGTAGCCAATGGCTTTGCCGTAGCGAGCAAGAGCTTGCTCCCGCTGCGCCGCAACTTGCAGTGCTGCGGATCGATATTCAGCAGCGGAGACTATCGCAAACGGCCCCATCAACCTGAATGCAGCATCGATATCGTTTGC
>JANMZX010000535.1:0-7075 GCA_031383745.1 Rhodoferax sp.
AGCCAGTGCGCCGTGCGATGCCGGGCATCGGCCAAGCGCTTCACACGTGCCTTGATGTCGTCATCGATCTTGATCGCCACAGGGCGAGTGGCAGCAGCTGTCATGGAGGTTTCCTCGGAAGTATCTCAAGGTATTACCTTACCATACCCAACCCTCTCTGGCCGCATCAGTGAGGAGGTCGACGGTCTGTGCCGCGTCCTCGGGAAACCGCTCCAGCAGAAAATCAACCAGGCTCTCAAGGTGTTCCGCCGCCGCTGCGGCAAGCACCCATCGCGTCATTTGCCAGCTGAAACCAGGGAATTCAGGCCGATGGGCCGAGGGCGCCGGACCTTTTCGCCACGCGTCTTGGCCCTCAGATAGTCCCCAAAGGCCTTGCCATCCAGAACCGTCCCTGTTGCGAGCACCTGATTGCGCGCCCGCAGCGCAGCGGCAACCAGGGAATTCTGACGTTCCGCTGTGCAAAGCGCGGATTCAATCGCGTTCGCCATGACGGCATGCACCGTCGTTCCCTGGCTTTTCGCGACCGACTGCATGCGTTGCTTGGTTTCTTCAGGGAGCTTGACAGACAGGGTGGGCATGGCAGTTACCGCAGGTGGTTTAGTTGATCGTGGCACTACTTTGGTAATACCCGGTGCGCCGCGTCACCATGGAAGCTGACGAATTGCCAAGTGTCGAGCGCTCAAGCCAGCGCGAAAGTGGCCCATCCCCGCCCGAGCACGCTGTGGCCACGCCGGAAATCCAGTTCGATATCCACCATCTGCTGGCTGGCCTGCTCGAACATGCGCACCACCCAGCCGTTGTACGAGATCACGTCCCCGGGGAACTGCATCTCGTCGAAACGGCACTTGAAGCGCCGGATGTTCCCGGGCCCGAGCCAGTTCACCGCGTAGGTGGCCATGGCGCCGCCGTGCAGCATGCCCATCGAATAGATGCCCGGGTAGCCGCAGGCCCGGGCCGAACCGTCGTCGTGGTGCGTCGGGCCGTCTTCGCCGGACGCGTACTGGTAGGCCACGATGTCGGTCACGGTCAGGGGCGGCATCGTGACCGGGCCGGGCCCCTGACCCACCCGCAGGTCCGCCCACCGCTGGCGTGCGACGGCGTCGAACTGGTCGCGCGGGTCGCCCTTCATGAAGTACGGCCGATCACGCAGACGTGCCTCGTCCAGCGCCTGGACTGGTGCATGTGCGGTCTTCACGTTCCATTCGTACCAGTCGGCCACATGGCGCCCGTCCGGCGTGTGGAACCTGGTGCGCGTCACGTAGATGCGCAGCCGCCCGCCGCGCCGCCCCTGGCGTTCCTTGAAGTCGTGCATGCTGGTCGACGCGATCAGCCGGTCGCCGGCGCACGGCGGCGGCCCATGGAACACGAACTCCTCGCCACCATCGGCGCAGGTCCGGAAGTCCTCGTCGATGCGCCCGAAGGCCGAATCCCTGGGCGCGCGCGCCAGGATGTAGCCGTAGTGGTAGCCCGACATGATGAGGAAAGTGGGTGGCACCACGGCACGCGGGTCGTCGTGGTAGGCCGGGTCGAAGGCGTAGATGGATTTGGCGAACTGGCGGATGCGCCCGCGTTCGACGTCGACCTCGTAGGTTGGGCCCTGCAGGCCGATGATGCGTTCGTCCACGGGGATGGTGGCTTGGTTCAATCGGGACTCCTGTCGTCAGTCGTTCGAATGGCCATGCGCCGCGCCGGGCAGGTGCACGTCGAACCAGCGCACCCGCGCACAGGGCAGCGATGTAGGGCAACCCCAGCGGCGTGTCCTTGAGCAGCTCGGCGTTGTAGCCCAGCGGCGCGTGCCAGCCGCTGCGTGCAGTGCTCTTGTTTAGACATGGGCGGGTTCCTCCAGAACGATGCGTGCGTCGACGGCAATGGCGCCGTCGGCCAGGGCCATCACCGGGTTCAGGTCCAGTTCCAGCAGCCCGGGCGTCCGCGCTGCGAAGTGGCTGACGCAGGATGCCATGGCGGCCAGCGCCGCGACATCCGCCGCGGCGCGACCGCGCCCACCCGTCAACAGCGGCAGGCCGCGCAGTTCGCCCAGCATGGCGTGCGCCTCGCCCGGCGACACCGGGCACAGGCGCATCGACACATCGTGCAGCAGCTCCACCCAGATGCCGCCCAGGCCGATCAGCAGCATCGGGCCGAACACCGAATCCCGCTGGATGCCGATCAGCACTTCGGCGATGCCCGGGGTCATGTGTTCCACCAGCATCCGACCCGGTGTCGCGCTGCCGGCGTGCGTGGCATTGGCCAGGATCCGGTCGTAGGCGTCGCCCACGGCCTGCGCACTGGACAGCCCCAGGGCCACGCAACCGAGGTCGGACTTGTGCACGATGTCGGCGGCGGCGGACTTGAGCGCCACCGCGCCACCGAGCCGTTGCGCCGCGTCGATGGCCGTGGCCCTGTCCTGCGCCAGTTCCCAGGCGGCAAAAGCCACGCCGGCTTCTGCCAGCAGGTGCCTTGCGTCGGCCCCTTCAAGCAGTCTGGGCATGGGCGCCGTCCCCCAAAGTGCGGCAGTGCCGCAGAAAGCCCAGGGCCTCGCGCATGTCGCCAAACACTGGCAGTGAAAACTCTCGTGCCAGGCGCTGCATGCCCTGGCGCTGCAGGGCTTCGGTGAGTGCATTGCAGCCGCCGTTGCGCAGCAGCACCGCCAGCGGCTTGCCGATGCGCCCGGCCACTTCATGCAGGCCGGTGCACACCGCGTCCCACTGCGCCACGCCGCCATCGTCGTAGTTGTTGGACAGCGCGATCAGGTTCACATGCAGCAGCACCGCGCCGACCGCAGGGTCCGCCGCCGAGATCTCTATGAGCCGGGCCATGCGGTCCAGGTCGCCAAACATGCGGTCCACCGGTATCTCCACCGGGTTGCCGACTCCGCCCAGGGCCTCGGCATCCGGCAGCACCTCGCACAGCCCGCGCAGTGTGCCGCCGGCCAGGGCGGCCAGGCGCAGCCCGGCGGCGTGGGCGGCGTCGGAGATCAGCACAGACACGCCCCCGCCCGAACCGATCACCATCAGGTCGCCAGCGTGCGCCGCAGGCAGGCGCACGCGTGCGCCGAAGGCGGCCATGGCCGTCAGCAGATCCTCGATGCCGTCGATCTCGACCACGCCGGCCTGGCGCATCATCACGCGCCAGCCGTCGTAGCTGCCGGCCAGCCGGCCGGTGTGCGAGACCACCGAGCGCGCCCCGTCCTCGGTGCGCCCGCCCTTGAGCAGCAGCACCGGCTTGACCGCGGCCAACTGGCGCAATTCGTCGAACAACGCACGGCCGTCGCGCACACTCTCGATGTAGAAGGCCGCCACGCCGGTGTCCTTGTCCTCGCGGCAATAACGCACGAAATCGGGCCAGTCCAGGTCGGCGCAGTTGCCCACCGACAGGATCTTGCCGAAGTTCAGGCCGCGTGCCTGGCCGAGCGCCAGCACATCGGTGCATAACGAGCCGCTTTGCGAGATGAAGGTGACCGGGCCTGGCTCGAAATGGCAGCCGCGCGAGAAGTCGAGACCGCTACGTGCCGAATAGAGCCCCAGCGAGTTGGGGCCGATCATGCGGGTCTGCCCGCCTTGCAGCACCCGGAGCAGGCCGGCCTGCAGGGCTGGCCCCACGCCAGCCACCTCGCCGAAACCTGCCGAGAACACATGCACCAGCGGCACGCCCCTGGCCACGCAGTCTTGCAGGGTGCGCGCCACCTCCTCGCGCGGCACCACCACCTGCACATAGTCGGGCACGAACGGCAGAGCCGCCACCGAGGGGTAGCAGGGCACGCCCTCGATCTCGCGCCGGGCCGGATTGACCGCCGCCAGTCGCCCGCGGTAGGGTCCGTCGATCAGGCGGCGGAACAGCATGTTGGCCCATTTCGCGCGGTTGGCGGACGCGCCCGCAACGACGATGGACCGGGCATGAAAGGCGTGGTCGAGCAGGAGCATGGCAAGCCCGCCGAGTGTGGCCGGTGGTACCGACGGCGACAAGCAACTTTATTCATTTGCATGAAGCAAGGAATCTTTATCCATCTCCGACGACGCAGGAATACCATCGCGGCCATGGTTGCAGCAACACGACGGTCCACCACATGCCCATGACACCACGCGTCATCGCCATCGGCGGCGGCGGATTCACCCACGGGGCCGACCCCGCCATGGAGGACTTCATCCTGGCCCAGGTGGTGCATCCGCATCCACGCATCGGTTTTATCGGTACCGCCAGCCAGGACGATCCGGTGAAGATCGCGCGTTTCCACCAGCGGTTTGGCGGCATCTGCTCCTTGAGCACGCCGTTGCCGATGGCCGCCGGTGCCGATGAGGCGCAATCCTGGGTGGATGCGCTGGACATCGTCTATGTGGGTGGCGGCAACACGCTGCAGCTGGTGGCGCACTGGCGCCGGCAGGGCATCGACCAGGTCATGATCGCGGCCGCGCGGCGCGGTGTGCTGATGGCGGGAGTCAGTGCGGGCGCCAATGTCTGGTTCGAACACGCGCTGTCGGACTCCGGCGGCAACGGGCTGGCCCCTGCCACCGGCATCGGCCTGCTGGCGGGCAGTTGCTGCCCGCACTATTCGAGTGAACCGCAGCGGCAGCCGGCGTTGCGTGCCTGTATTGCGCAGGGCACATTGCCCGAAGGCATTGCGATTGACGATGGTGTGGCGGTGCTGATCGACGGGCTTGGCAACAGGCTGGCGTTTTCAGCCAGGGACGGTGCAGGGGCCTGCACCGTGCACCGCATCGGAACCGCGGTTGTCTGCGAGCCAATCCTGATGGCCGTCAGGCCATAGCGGCAGCCTCAGACTCGATCCAGTTGCACACTGCCTGTACCTCCGGCAGCGCACGCGCACCCGGTCGATTGATCAGGTGATAGGCCCGCGCCGGATGCAACTCGGTATCGAACGGGCACACCAGGTGTCCCGACGCGACTTCGCTGTCCAGGAATGGATAAGTGCCCATGATCACGCCGTGGCCGGCCAGCGCCGCCTGCAAGACCAGGTTCGAATCCCGCATCGTGGTTTCCTGCGCGAATGTGAGGTCGCTCTGCTTGACCAGCCGGAGCCAGGCGTTCCATTCCTCGCGGTCCCATTGGTGGATGATCGGGTAACGTGCCAGGTCGGCCGGGCGCTTCAGCCCACCGCGCTCCTTGATCAGGGCGGGACTGAGCGAGGGACGGTACACGATCTCGAACAGTCTCGTGTTGTCCAGCCCCGACCATTCGCCGGTTCCCCAGTCCACACCGACCATGCTGATCAGCTGCTCGGCGCTGGTGATGCGCGGGCTGTTGTGCAGCACCAGCTCGATGGTCGGGTTCTGCCGGTAGAACCGGCTCAGGCGCGGGATCAGCCAGCGCGAGCCGAAGATCGGCCCGACCGCCAGGGTCACGGTCTTGCGGTTGGTCGTGGTGTGGGCATCGACCTCGGCCCGGATGTCGTCGAACGCGCGGCTCAAGACCCGTGACAGGGAGCGTCCGGCATCGGTCAGCACCACGCGGCGGGTATGGCGGATGAACAGGGGACAGCCCCAGTCCGACTCCAGCTGGCGGATCTGGTTGCTGACGCTGGTCGGGGTCACGCGCAGTTCCTCGGCCGCCGCCTTGAAGCTGAGCAGGCGCGCTGCGGCCTCGAACGAACGCAATGCAGTGAGTGGCAGACGGGTGCGGGAATGCATGCTGCCGAGTTTATCCATCCAGCTTCCATGAATAAAGCAATTTATATCCATGCGAAAAAACTGATCGTTTGTCGTCGAAGCGCCGTGGATACAGACTCCGACTGCGCAACCCGACATCCCCCACCGCCATGCAAGCATCGAACGACGAGCCCCCAGGACCTGCCATCCAAGCCGGCAGGGGTGCGACTGGCCCGGTGCACACCAGCATGGACGCCAGGCAATTGGCGCGCAAACGCCTGCCACGCACGATCTTCGACTTCATCGACGGTGCCGCAGGCCTGGAAACTGCTGCAGGCCTGAACCGGTCGGACCTGTCCCGCATCCGGCTGGCGCCGCGTGTGCTTGCCGACGTCGCGCGGTTCGATCTGCGCAGCAGTTTCCTCGGGCTCGACCTGCCCTTGCCCTTCGGCATCGCCCCCATGGGCATGTGCGACCTGGCCTGGCCGGGTGCCGATCGTGCGATGGCGGCACAGGCGGTGCAGAGCGGCATGCCCCTGTGCCTGTCCACGGCCAGTTCCACCAGCCTCGAGGACATGCACACCCTCACCGGCGGCCGGGCCTGGTTCCAGCTCTACGTGAGCGGCGGGGCCGAGGCCGGCTTCGCGATGGCCGAGCGTGCCGCCAAGGCGGGATACGAGGTTCTGATCCTGACCGTCGACGTGCCCAAGGTCGCACGCCGGCCACGCGACCTGCGCAATGGTTTCCAGACGCCCTTTCGGATGCGACTGCAACAGTTCGTCGACTTCGCGCTGCACCCGCGCTGGTCCCTCACCACGCTGTGGTCCGGTGTACCCACCACCGCCAATTTCCGGCTTGCCGACGGCAGTAACCAGTACGACCGCAGCGCGTCCCGCGCCGGTGCCAACTGGGCCTTCCTCGCGCAGCTGCGCGCGCGCTGGAAGGGCCGGCTCATCGTCAAGGGCGTGCTGGATGCCGATGACGCTCAACGCATCCAGGGCCTGGGGGCCGACGCCATCTATGTATCCAACCACGGCGGGCGGCAACTCGACAGCGCGCCGTCCGCCATCAGTGCGCTGCTGCGCATCCGCCAGCGGCTGGGGCCAGCGTATCCGCTGGTGTTCGACAGCGGCGTGCGCAGCGGGGAGGACATCGTCAAGGCGCTGGCCTGTGGCGCCAACCTGGTGATGCTGGGTCGCCCCATGCTGTACGCCCTGGGGGCGGACGGCGCGTGCGGCCTGCACAGCCTGGTCCACGCACTGGAGGAAGAAATCCGCGGGACGCTGGCGCAACTCGGGTTGCGCGCCATCCGCGATGTCGGGCCCGAGCAGTTGGCGCAACCCGACGCACCGCTTGCATGACAAGCAACCCCTACGAGGAGACACACCAATGAGCGACAAACGCAAACTGCGCGGCGGCAACCTGCTGGCGCGCGCCCTGCTGGAAAAGGGCGTGGAGCATGTGTTCACGCTGGC
>JANMZX010000536.1:0-21346 GCA_031383745.1 Rhodoferax sp.
GCGCGCGCATCGCCACCGCGCGCAGCGGAGGCCGCACCGGCGGGGCGCGCGGCGCCGCCTGCCCCCCCCGCCTGCGCCCCAGGCCGACCACTCGCCACCATGGCTTCGCCGGGCGTGTTGGGCAGGATCGCGCGCACACCAACCGAGCGGCCGTTGACATCGAGCAGCGGATCGATGGCCTCGACCGTCGCCTTGAACACCCGCCCGGGCATGGAGTCGAGTTGTATCTCGACCGTCTGGCGCAGGCGCAGCTTGTTCTGAAACCGCTCGGGCAGGCGGAAATCGACATACATGCTGCCGATGTCCTCCAGGTTGATCAGATCCGCGCCATCCTTGACAAAATCGCCCAGGTTGATATTGCGTATACCCACCGTGCCGTCGAAGGGCGCGATGATCGCCATGCGCGACAGGCGGGCACAGGCCAGCGACAGCTGGGCTTCTGCAACCTGCAGGTTGGCCGCGCTCTCTTCCAGCACCCGCTGCGCCACAAAACTCTGGGCGACCAATTCCTGGTTGCGCTTGTAGTTGGCCTGCGCAATCGACACCTGCGCCTTGGCCTGCTTGATCTCGGCCCGTTGCAGGGTGTCGTCCAATTGCACCAGCAACTGGCCCTTGCGCACCGCCGCCCCGTCGGAAAAGCCGATCTCGCGCACGCGACCAGGCACCTCGGGGCGCATCATCACGCTCTGGCGCGAGCGCAGCGAACCCACGGACTGCGCGTCGTCGCGCAAGCTCACGCGTTCGACCTTGGCCACCTCGACCCCGGAGGCGCGCGGCGCCGATGCCGACGCCGCCGGCCCCGACGCACCCCCTGCAGGCGCCACCGCGCCACTGCCTGTGATCTCCCTGGGCCCCTGCGGTTGTGCCTGGTACCACCAGGCCGCGCCCGACGCAGCAGCGATGCCCAGCACCGCTACCACCGAATAGATCACTTTAGAAGCCATTGCTTGTCTCAATTCCCGATACGTTGACCAAACGCAAAACCGTGTCGAAATGTAGCAGCCGCACGTAAAGCCGCTGTCGCCAACGTGGCGGCCGCGGAGCACCGCCTCTCAGCGGCCCTTGGCGTGGATGACGCCGCGGTTGGCCAGCGCGTCGGCGCGCTCGTTGCCGGGGTCCCCCGAATGGCCCTTGACCCAGCGCCACTCGATACGGTGACCGGCGCCAGACACCAGCGCGTCGAGTTGCTGCCACAGGTCGACGTTCTTGACCGGCTGCTTCGTCGCCGTACGCCAGCCGCGCGCCTTCCAGCCCGCAATCCATTCCGTGATGCCCTTGCGCACGTACTCGCTATCAAGATAGAGCACGACATGGCACGGGCGCTGCAACGCCGTGAGAGCCTCGATCACGGCCATGAGTTCCATGCGGTTGTTGGTTGTGAGCGCCTCCCCGCCAGACAGTTCCTTTTCGGACCGCCCAGAGAGCAGCAGCGCGCCCCAGCCGCCCGGCCCCGGGTTGCCCTTGCAGGCACCGTCGGTGTAGATCTCCACCTGCCTCAACCCAGCCTCCGGTCGGCTTCCAGCGGCATGGCCGGGGCCGGGCGGCGATTGGCCACCGAGACTGGCGCCACGGCGCGGGCGGCCGGCGTCTTCCAGGCGGGCGCGAGCAGGCGCATGCCGCGCACCCGCTTGACTGCCACGATGAAATAGACGGCACCGAAGATCGGCCACCAGCGGGCGCCGGCGCGGTCCATCCAGGCGAAACGCTCCAGCAGCGGTTCGCTCAGCACCGCCGGACGGTAACAACCGAAACGGCCGGACTCGACTTCGAAGCTCAACAAGCGCAACCAGTCGCGCAAGCGCCAGTAACCGATGAACTCGCCCTCTTGCGGCAGGAACAACTGGCCCACGCCGAAGCGCCGGTACAGGTGGGCCCGGCGCTGCCGCAGACCCCACAAGCTGGCCGGGTTGACGCCGCAGATGACGACCCGGCCTTCCGGCACCAAGACCCGCTCGACCTCGCGCAGGGTCGCATGCGGGTCGGCGTCCAGCTCGAGGGTGTGAGGCAGTACCACCAGGTCCAGGCTGTTGGCCGGGAACGGCAGCGCCGCGAAATCACACAGCAGATCGATACCGGGCGCGCCGCCCTGGCGTTGACCTGCCGCGCGCACTGTGCTACCGTGAAAAGATGTGCTTGGCGGTGCGGGGCTGTGCTGCGGCGTGCTGCCTGCATTCGAGGCTGTCCAGCGGTGCGGCATGCGGTTGGCCTGCAGAGCGTCGATATCCGGCAACCCGAGTTGCAGTGCGTGGAAGCCGAACATGTCCACCACGACGCGATCGAACTGCTGTTGCTCCCACGCCATGAGGTAGCGGCCCTGCGGCGTCTGGAAGAAGTCATGCAAACCTATAATTTGGACGCTCATGAACCTGAATCTGCTTCCCCTGTCGGGTATGAACTGCCAAAAGCCCTGGACCGAGCGCCACCAAACCAAGCCGATCGACCGCCGCAGCGCGGTGGCATCCGTCGCACCCTCCTCGGCCATCGCTGTATCGCAGACTGATTCTAGTCAACCCTTCACCACCTGCCCCGCATGAACCTTCTGTCCATTGCCTGTGTCACCGCCCTTGTGCTGGTGACAGGCTGTTCCACCACCGGCCCGGTCGCCGGTATTTCCTCTGCACCCGCCGCTGCTCCCGAGCCCCTGATCGCCGCATTGCCCAGCGCCAGTTCCGGGATGCGCACAGCACCGGCGGCTGCGGCACCGATCGCAGCACACGTCGGCCGGCCGTGGCAAGGCTCTGCGGCCCCGGCACTGCAGCCACTGGCACCGCTCACTGCCACCGTCGCGGGCTCGCTGAGCGTCACACCGCTGACTCCGCCGACCGATCTGTGGGAGCGCATCCGCCGCGGCTACGCCATGCCCGACCTCCAAAGCGATCTGGTCCGGGACCGCGAGCAGTGGTATGTCGCACGGCCCGACTACATGGCCCGCATGACCGACCGGGCGCGCAAGTACATGTTTCATATCGTCGAGGAACTCGAGCGCCGCAACATGCCGACCGAGCTGGCACTTCTGCCCTTCATCGAGAGCGCGTTCAATCCCCAGGCGGTCTCCAGCGCCAAGGCCGCCGGCATGTGGCAGTTCATGCCTGCCACCGGCAAATCCTTCGAACTCAAGCAGAACGCCTTCCGCGACGACCGGCGCGATGTACTCGCATCGACCCGGGCCGCACTCGACTACCTGCAAAAGCTCCATGGCATGTTCGGCGACTGGCACCTGGCGCTGGCCGCCTACAACTGGGGCGAGGGCAGCGTCGCCAGAGCGATCGCGAAGAACCAGCGCGCCAACCTGGGCACCGGCTACCTCGACCTCGCGATGCCGGCCGAAACCCGGATGTACGTGCCCAAGCTGCAGGCCGTGAAGAACCTGGTGTCGTCGCCCCAGAACTTCGCCACCGCGCTGCCGGTCATCGACAACCACCCGTATTTCCAGACCGTCACCATCAGCCGCGACATGGACGTCGCGCTGGCAGCCAGGCTGGCCCAGGTGCAGCTGGACGATTTCAGGGCGCTCAACCCGTCGCTGAGCCGCCCCGTGATCCTGGCGGCTGGTACGCCGCAGATTCTTCTGCCATGGGACAACGCCGCTATCTTCAATGCCAACCTGCTGGCACTGGGCTCCACGCAACTGGCCACCTGGACAGCCTGGCAGGCGCCGGGCAGCATGAAACCGGCCGAGGCCGCCAAACGCGTCGGCATGTCCGAGTCGGATCTGCGCGCGATCAACAACATTCCTGGCGGCGTCCTGATCAAGGCTGGCTCGACACTGCTGGTGGCGCGGTCGGCGTCGGTGCGCCACGATGTAACCGGGCAGGTTGCCGACAATGCGCAACTCACGCTCAGCCCGTTGCCGCTGCTCGCGCGCCGCAACGTGCGCGCCGGCAAGGGCGAAACGGTGGCCAGCGTCGCGCGGCGCTACAAGGTACCTGCGGCCAGCGTGGCGGAATGGAACAGCACCGCCGTGTCGGCGGCGTTCAAGCCCGGGCAGTCGGTGACGCTCTACCTGGCGGCGCGCGCCAGCCACGCTGCGGTGGCGGCTGCCGGGGTGGGCAAGGCTGGCAAGGCCCGTTCCGGCAAGAGCAAACCGGTGCAGCTCGCGCGCCGTTGAGTCTACGGGCTCAGGCGCGGAACTTGTCCTTCGCCTTGAGCGAGAACTCGTTGGTAAAGGTCTTGGCCAGGTCGATCCTGTCGCCCGCATAGCTGGAGTCCATGCGCACCATCGTGCGCAGTGCGGTGCGCACGCCATCATCCGGAATCACCCCGTCGACGGATATCGCTTCGCGGATCTTGTTGAACGAGGCCAGGTACAGGCCGCGGTCGCCCAGCAGGTACGCCTCGGGCACCACCTTGATGATGTCGCTGGGGCCGGCGGTCTGCAACCATTTGAGCGCGTGCACCACCGCGTTGGCGAGTGCCTGGGCAACCCTGGCATTCTTCAGCAGGAACTCGGTCGGCGCATACAGGCAGGGCCCGACTACCGGGCCACCGAAGAGGTCTTGGGCCCCACGCAGGGAACGGGTATCGGCAATGATGCGCACATCGGAGCGCTGCTCGAGCATCGTCATCACCGGCTCGGAATGGCTGATCGCGTCCACCTGCCCTGACCGGATGGCCGCCACGGCGGCCGCCGAATGCGCGAGTTCGACAAACTGCACATCCTGGGGCTTCAAACCGCCGCGTTCCAGCACGAGCCCGGCCACCATGACCGCGGACGACCCGCCCATCGCGACGCCGACGCGCCGGCCCCTGAGTTCGGCAGGACTCTTGAAGGACGGCATGGTCCGGGTCGATACCCCCAAGGCCACCTGCGGAGCCCGCCCCAGCATCACGAAGGCGCTGAAGCGCTGGTTCTTGCCTTGCAGGCTGATCGTATGCTCGAACGGGCCGGCTGCGACCTCTGCATGGCCCTCCTGCACCACCTGCATGGCGCGCAACCCGCCGCCGTGGTCCTGCAGGTCCACTTCCAGCCCCTCTGCAACGAAGTAGCCGAGTCGATCGGCGATGGTCAGCGGCAGGCAATTGAGGGAGGCCCGCGCGCCGGTCGCCACCGCCACCCGGGCCTTTTCGGGCTTCACCTGCGCATGCGCCGTGCGACCCGCCGCTGCGGACAGCGCCAGCAAGGCACCCGTCAGCAGGTTTCGGCGATCGATCCACGAGCCATCCATCCGCAGCCTCTCTTTCTGACGCATTGTTGTTGTATGCGGCACAGGCTACCAAAGCACAGGCCGGCGCGCATCGGGGTGATCCCGACCGGGTAACTACCTAGGTGATGTGTCCTGCTCCGGCGCAGGCAGCGGCGCTCAGCGGTAGCCGGTAAAAAGAATCGTGATGTTCACCAGCAACGCCAATGCCCACACTGCGGATCGCGCGCTGGCCTGTCCGCCCACATACAGCAGGATGTACACCACGCGCAGCACCACAAATACGAAGGCCAGGACATCGACCATCGTCTGGTTCGCACCCAGCTGGTGGGCGATCACCACCGCGCCGATGAAAAACGGCAGGGCCTCGAAGCTGTTGGCCTGCGCGGCATTGGCGCGGGCGCGCCAGTCGCCCTGGCGCGCCAGCCAGGCGCGCGGATCGACGTTGTCGTACCCGCCTTCCCGCCTGGGAACGCGGAACATGCCCCACTTGGCAATACCGGCACACACGATGGGCAGCAGCGCCACCACCAGAACACACCAATAGGCCAAATTGAACCGAACCATGATCATGCAATTCTTCCGGAAATTTCAGCGCCGGTCCACCAGCGCGTGGGCGATCGTGCCCAGATCCACGTACTCGAGTTCGCTGCCCACCGGCACGCCGCGCGCCAGGCGGGTGATGTGCAACCCGCGGGCCCGCAGCACCTCGCTGATGATGTGCGCAGTGGCCTCGCCCTCGGCGGTGAAATTGGTGGCCAGGATCACCTCGCTGACCACACCGTCACCGGCGCGGTCGAACAGGTCTTTCAGGCCGATGTCCTTCGGACCAATACCGTCCAGCGGGTTGAGTTTGCCCATCAACACAAAGTACAGGCCCTTGTAGGCGCCGGTACGCTCCACGGCGGACTGGTCGGCCGGCGTCTCGACAACACACAGGCGGGTGGCGTCGCGGCGCGGATCGAGGCAGGTGCTGCATACCGCCGCTTCAGTGAAGGTATGGCAGCGTTCGCAATGCCGCACACTGGTGGCCGCCTGCGCCAGCGCTGCCGACAACACACGTGCCCCTTCGCGGTCATGTTGCAGCAGGTGAAACGCCATGCGGGAGGCGGACTTGACACCGATGCCGGGCAAGCGGCGCAGCGCCTGGATCAGCCCTTCCAGGGAGTGTGAATCGGCCATGCGGGAAGTGGCTTGCGCGGCGCGTCAGCGGATTGCGTCCGGCATCAGAATGGGAACTTCATGCCGCCCGGCAGGCCGGGCATGCCAGCGGTCAGTTTGCCCATCTTCTCGCTGGAGGTCTCTTCGGCCTTGCGCACAGCGGCATTGAAGGCCGCCGCAATGAGGTCTTCCAGCAGGTCCTTGTCGTCTGCCAGCAGGGTGGGGTCGATCGTCACCCGGCGAACGTCGTGTTTGCAGGTCATCAGCACCTTGACCAGACCGGCGCCGGACTCGCCGGTGACCTCGACGTTGGCGAGTTCGTCCTGCGCCTTCTTGAGGTTGTCCTGCATGGCCTGCGCCTGCTTCATGAGGCCGGCGAGTTGTCCTTTGTTGAACATGTGTTTCCTTCTTGATGGGTAGGTGGTGGAGAGGGGCAGATCGTGTGCGCCGCGGCACGCGGTCAGGAATGGCAGACTACAGCGGCTTGATGCTTCCGGGCACGATTTTCGCCCCAAAATCGCGCATCATGTCCTGCACGAACGGATCTTCGAAAATGGTGCGTTCGGCGGCCAGCTGGCGCTCGGCAGCCGCGGCGGCATTGCGGCGCGCCGGGCTGTCGGTGACCCGTCCGACCTCGACGGCCAGGCTCACCGGGTGACCCTGACCCTGCAGGGCGCCGGCCAGGCGCTCCCGCGCAGTGGGCTGGTTGAGCGACTCGCGCTCGACCCGCAGCACCCATTGGTCGGTGTCGCGCGCCACCAGCTGCGATTGCAGCGCCAACTCGCGCACCAGTGCGGTGACGGCCTCGGCAGCGACCAGCCGCGTCACCGTGGCGTGCCAGAAGGCGCCCTCCTCGGTCGGCACCAGCGTCGTCTGCGCGCCCTGGCTGGCGGCTGCCTCGGTGCGTGAATCAGCCTGCACCCGCACCGGCACGGCGAGCACTCGGGTCTGCGGTTGCACAGACCCGGCGCCGGCCGATACCGTATTGGAGGGGCTCGGCGGCGGCATCGGACGGCTCGACGCGACGACCGGCAGTACCTGGCCCGGCGGCAAGCCGGGACGGCCTGCGCCCGGCGTGGGTGGCTCCGAAGGCGCGGCAGGCACGATGGCCACAGGTGACGGGCGCTTTTCGGCAAGCGTCCCGCTATCGGGGAGTGGCGGTCGGCCGGGGGACGCCTGGGCCGGTACGGCCGGCACCGCCACCGGCGCCGTAGGCTCAATCAGAGTTTTTTTTTCCGCCGAACGCGTTGCGCCAGCGGCAGGCTTGAACGCCAGCAGGCGCAACAGCACCATCGTCAGCGCCGCATATTCATCCGGGGCCAGTCCCAGTTCGCCCCGACCGTGCAGGCACATGCTGTACAGGAGTTGTGTCTCGTCGGCCGGAAGCGCGTCGGCCAGCCGGGCAAGTTCGCCCGACTCCGGGTCGGTCTCGTCGACCGCGGCCGGCACCGCCTGCAGCACCGCCATGCGTTGCAGCACCAGGCTCATCTCCTCCAGTGTCGAAGCCGGGTTCAGGCCCAGCAGGCGCAGGTCTTCGGTGATGGCAACCACCGCCGCGCCATCGCCCGCGGCGAGCGCGGCGACCAGGCGAAAAACGTAGCTCCGGTCCACACTGCCCAGCATCTGGTGCACCGTGGCCTCGACCAGCGCACCGGCCCCGAAGGCGATGGCCTGGTCGGTCAACGACAGGGCATCGCGCATCGACCCGCGAGCGGCACGCGCAAGCAGGCGCAAGGACGGCACATCGGCCTCCACCCCCTCGTCGCGCAGCACGTTGACCAGGTGTTCGCAGATCGTCTCCGGCGCCATCGGCCGCAAATTGAACTGCAGGCAGCGCGACAGCACCGTCACCGGCACCTTCTGCGGATCGGTGGTGGCGAGCACGAACTTGAGGTATTCGGGCGGCTCCTCGAGCGTCTTGAGCATGGCGTTGAACGCCGGGCCGGTGAGCATGTGCACCTCGTCCACCATGAAGACCTTGAAGCGCCCCTGCACCGGCTTGTAGACCGCCTGCTCCAGCAGGGTCTGCACGTCGTCGATACCGCGGTTTGAAGCGGCGTCCAGTTCGGTGTAGTCGATGAACCGGCCGGCGTCGATCTCCGTGCAGGACTGGCACACACCGCAGGGCGCGGAGGTGATCCCCCCGGTGCCGTCTGGGCCGGTGCAATTGAGGGACTTGGCCAGGATGCGCGACACCGTGGTCTTGCCGACGCCGCGGGTACCGGTGAACAGGTAGGCATGGTGCAGACGCTGGGAATCCAGCGCGTTCGTCAGGGCCCGCACGACGTGCTCCTGCCCGACCATCTGCATGAAATTCTTCGGACGGTACTTGCGGGCCAGCACGACATAGGACATGCCTGGATTCTAGTGAGTGCGCCACATCCAAAATGCCACAGCCTGCGCACCAGTCGCCGGCGCGCGACGTACAATCCTCCTCGACGGGCCTTCCCGCATGGTAAAGCGGCCAACCGGGTCAGGTGGGGAACCAAGCAGCCCTAACTGTGGAGCCAGTGCCGGGGTCAAGGCTCGTCAACTTATTCTCTGGAAACCCAGCATCCATGCGGTTTTCCAGCCAACAGCGGCTGTCAGGGCCTCCGGTGTGTCAGTTCAGTGTGTCACTTTGTGCGATCAACATGACCAAGACTGACATGGCAAAACTACCCGGACTCTTCCAGCGCGGAGGCGTCTTTCAACTCCGCGTTGTTGTCCCCCTCGACCTGCGGCCCTCGTACAACGGCAAGACCAAGTTGGTCCAGTCCCTGCTGACGGCGAACCATCGCGAAGCCTCCCTGAGGGCGACTCAGGAGCGAGCCAAGCTGCTGGAGGAGTTCGGGCGCAGGCGCACCGCCCTGGTACCCCAACGGCTCGACTCGGTAACCCTTGAGATGGCCACAGGGCTTGCCGCACGTGTACGTGCCAGTGTCCTCCGGCTCGATGACGAGTTGCGTGATCGACCAGAGGGCCGCGCCGCACTGCGTGAGGTCTTCGAGGTGTCAAACCGAAGCACCCTGCTGATCCCCACCGGGGTGAGTGCACCCCCGCGAACAATCGCCCCAGCCCTGTCCAGCTTGTTGGGCCTCTCCAGTGCGGAGGCATCCACGCTCGCAAGCCTGAATGAAATCAGGAGCGACGAAGCCGGGGTCAACCTCGCACTGCGCAACCTGCAAGCGGTCCTTCCGCTCGTCAAGCAGGAGGCCCACACGCTCGGCCTCACGTTCGATCCCAACTCGCCCGGAGCCCGCGAAGCCCTGCAGATGTCACTGAAGGCGTACCGGCAGGCATGGAAGGACGTGCTTCAACGAGACGCTGGCGAAGTTGTCGATACGCCCCCCATCGCTGCCCTCAGCAAGGCCGCAGCCAAGCCACACAGGCTCCGGGACGTCTTCGCTCGCTGGAAGGCGAGCAAGCCCCGGTCGGAGGACTCCTGGCATGCTGCACTCCGGTCCATCGCGCTGTACGAAGAGTTCACCGGCAACCCTCCGCTGGCGGAACTCACGAGGGAACAGGGGGACGGGTTCCGGACCTGGCTTCAGCACCCCGACCGAAAGACCACCAGCAAGACCGCGCACGACCGTCTGACATGGGCGAAGTCCCTGATCAACTATGCGTTCCGAGACCTGGAGTTGATCAACAGGAATCCATAGGAGGGCCTCGGCATTGCCCATCGGACTACCAACAAGCGGAGACCATGGACTGACCCCGAGTTGCTGACATTCTTCAAGCAGCCGCTACACACTGAATTCAAGCTACCGAAGGCGAAGCGGGCTGGTGGACCTGCGGCCTACTGGTTGCCATTGCTGGGCCTCTTCACCGGTGCCCGCATCAGCGAGCTTGCGCAGCTACGCGTCGAGGACGTGGAAGAACTTGAAGGGGTGCATGTGCTGGCAATCACTGACGAAGGCGACGGACAGTCGGTCAAGACCGTCGCAGGAATACGAAAGGTGCCCCTGCATTCTGAGTTGGTGCGGCTCGGCTTTCTGGACTACGTCAGCGGCCTGAGAGCGAAGCGGGAGCCCAGACTGTGGCCCCAGCTGCTGACCCGCACTGGCAAGCCGGGAGACTACTTCGGTCGTTGGTTCAAGGACTATCGGCGGGCACTGGGCTTCGGGCCACTACCGGACTTTCACTGCCTTCGCCATACCGTCCGAAGCCAAATGGCAGAGGCCGAAGTGAGCGAGCAGATGATGGACAAGGTCATTGGTCACGAGGTCAAGGGCAGCACTGGGTCGAAGGTGTACACGCACCGAACGCTGCAATCAATGCACAAGGCCGTGTCGGTCATTCACTATGCAGGGCTGTCACTGCGAAGGATCTACCCGGCCCCTGTCCCAGCAGCGGAAATTTTGTAGGAAAAGTCCGAGCCAGCACCACGGGGAATGTCGCTGGCAGCTTTCCCCCGCCTGCCCCCCGCCGTCCTCGTTCCACAGGGCAGCGGGGCATGCATCGCGTACACCGTCGCTGGCTACCCTCCCCCCGCCCACCGTCCTGGCCCCCACAGCAACGGGGCGTGCATCTCGGGCGCTGCCTTGCCCACGGTCGAGGGTGTCAAGAAGTGACCGCTTGTTGACACCCACTCCGAAGCCGTCAGAAAGATAGAGGTTGACATTTTCCAACACCCCGTCACATACTGACACCGTTTTCTAACAATCAAGGGGTCCAGCACATGTCCAGAGTCTTCGCTTACGCCAGGGTGTCCACCGTCGCTCAACTCACGGAGAACCAACGCCAACAGATCACCCAGCACGGGTACTCCATCGAGCCCCAGCGGTACATCGAGGAGACCGTGTCAGGCTCCGTACCCGCTGCACTTCGGCCCGGGTTCCAAGACCTGTTGACGAAGATCGAGAAGGGTGACACCGTGATCGTGACCAAACTGGACCGCATCGGCCGTGACTCCATCGATGTGCAGCAGACGGTCGAGTGGTTTTGCGAGAAGGGGATCCGGTTGGTCGTACTGCAACTGGGCAACCTCGACCTGACCTCGTCTGCCGGGTCCCTCATGGTCAAGATGCTCGCGGCGGTTGCCGACTTCGAGCGGGACCTGATCATCGAAAGAACCCAAGCGGGGCAGGCCAGAGCCCGCGCCAACGGGACACACATGGGCAGGCCATCGAAGACGACCCCAGCAGCCCGGGCAGCCATCGTGAAGGCATTGGCAACCGGCACCACGACGGTCACCAGCCTCGCCAAGCAGTTCAGCGTCAGTCGCGCAACCATCATCAACATCCGGGACACCGCCAATGCATCGGTCTGAACTGTTTTTCCTGCCTGTCCGTGTGTGGGGTCGTGGACAAGTCCGCCGCCCGTTGGGTCAGGTATGACGCGGCTGTGTTCGGTGCACAACTGCACCAAGCATGTCAGCGGATACAGCCCCCTCTGCGAAATGCACAAGCGCAACCAACGGAGGCACGGACACCCTGAACAGCGCGGGGTGACAGCGCACGACCTCAGGCCCTTCCAGTACAGCGTCACAGCCCGTCGGGCCAAGAACCCCACGAACCCTACATGGCCACTGCTTGAGCGCCGCTGGGAGGCTCTGACGGGGCATGCTGCGGCCACCCTTGCCGGGTACTCGGGCGGGTCGCCAGCGGTGTCATACGAACGCCAGACGGCGGAACAGTTGTTGAGCCTCCGGGACACGGTCCATGGGGAGGTTGTTATCGACACCTCGCTGGCGATGTACGCCATGTGGGAACAGCGACCCAGTCAGTTCAGGTCTGACCGCGCATTCAACTTCCAACTGGCTCGGAGAGTGCGGGGCCTTGCGCCGGCCAACACCAGCAGCCACTGGAGCGAGAAGGATGGCCGCACCAAGACCACCTTCCGAGACACCCCACCGAGGGTCCTTGAGTGTCTCGCGGCTTCGCTCGGGCAGGCGTTCGGGGTCGTCGGCCTCAAGCTCGCCGGCCTGGAGATTCAGGAGGCAGCAGACGGGCGGAGCGAACGTGACCAGCTACAGGCCGCACTGCGGGAAATGAAATGAAGGCAAGGTCAAGCAAGTCACTGTCTGGCGAGTACGCCAAACTGAGCCGTCAACTGAACAACGGCAAGCCACACCCAACCACTGAGCCCACAGCGTTGTCCCTGAAGGACATCAAGCTGTGGCCCGGGGTGTTCCAGCATCGGAGCATTGGCAGCAACGCCAGCAGGGCTCATGTGGCCGCGCTCGCGGTCAGCATCCGCAGGGGCAGGGGCAAACCACTTCACCCAATGACCGTGTGGTGGGACGGGAAAAAGTGGGCATGCATCGACGGACATCACCGACATGAGGCATACAAGGAGGTCGGCGTCGATGGTCCGAAGACGGTCCCGGTGAACGTGTTCGTTGGGTCACTCGATCAAGCCATGGCCGAAGCTGCCGGCGGCAACACTCGGGACAAGCTGTCGATGACCAGCAAGGAAAAGTCGAACGCCGCTTGGCGTCTTGTCGCCATGACAAGGCTGCCCAAACCAGCGACCGCTGCCATGGCAGGAGTCTCGGAGGCTACGGTGGCAACCATGCGAAAGGTCCGGATCCAGCTGGTGGCCCGCGAGGGCGTCGAAGAGGGCCGAGAAGGATTCGTGTCTGGCCCCGACTTTCGCGACCTTACTTGGGCGGAGGCAAAGCGGGTCGCAGACCAACGCGATCCCAAGGATTTTGATCGCGATGCCGCGAATGAGAAGAAGGCGCAGGAGTGGGCCATGCTCTTGCACAAGACTTTTGGAAAGGAAGGTGGGAAGTACCCCGAGATCCTGGCCCGAGCCCTGGACATTTATGACACGCGTCTACTCGACGCCATCACAGCATGGAATGCTGTCCCGGAGGACGATGCAAGTGACGTGGGCGAACCATGAACTAGAACTCCCCAGCGGACCCGACAGACCGTCCCCGATGTCCCCCCGCCATACAACCTTATGGGGGTGCAATTGCATGGGCCTCTTCGCTCGCCATTTCAGTTCCGTTTCACGCAATTTTCGGGCTTGAATCCCGGATCGATTCGCTCATAGTTGGCTGCGTATGAGAGCAAGGAAGCATTGATCTTACGTCGGGCTGCAGCATCAAATCTTCTTTGAGTTGAGTCAAGTGGCGCCAGTCCGATCATCAAGTTGGTAGGCAGGTCGTAGAGCCATGAACTGATTCGCGGGGGCCAGCTCCAGCTTCTTCCGGATTTGTCTGGTATGAACTCGACGTAGTAAGGTGTGACACATGGATAACTGTTCTTGTTACCCCACCCATTTGCATCTGCGACCAGTACCGGTGTCAAGTCTGGTGCAATCGCCAGCAACTGGATGGAGGCGTCTCCCGTGTAGGCGTATCTCTTTCCCTTGTAGGTGAACTCGATGGTTGATCGCCAATCGGGCTCGTATCCTACGAACCCAGACGCACCGCTAAACATGATGAACGTATAGTTCCCATGCCGCTCAACCATGATCGTCTCGCCGGTGTTGAGTACAACCTGTTCCTCCCACTGCACACTGCGGGTACATGCCGTCATCATGAATGGGAAGAGCGCAACACAGGTAATGCGAGCCGTGAGTTTCGTAATTGCCTTGGCTGACACGCGAGTCGTTCGGACCACTGGCTTCTCCTGGCAGGCTGTACACGGGGTCGGTCCCAGTGTACTTTCCGGCCATGCGCCGTTGAGACCTTCAACATGAAGATGCTCGCCAACGTGCAGCCGCATTGGCATTGGCATTGGCCGAACGAAACAGTGCTACATTGGCCTTGAAGTGTGTCACTCAGACGCTGCACTCACCAGAATCCAAGCCCCGTAACTTGTTGTTTTTACTAAGTTTTCAGCCGCGACCCAAGAGGTCAAGGCTCGTCAACTAATCTTCACGTCGCGCGCGATTGCGCTGCGGCGATCAATCCGCCGGGGCGGGGTCAGGCACCTCCAGCAATACCCACCAGGTAGACAAGCACCATCCCGACAAGTGCGATCAGCACAACCCGTGGCCAGGGACTTGCCGACTCCATGCGGCGCGGCCGGGATTCGCCGGCTGCCGGCCCAAGTTGCGACGGCATGGTGTCGACAGGGCCCAGTTGCGATGGAATGGTGGAGTCGTTTGGCATGGATGAGTGGGCTACGGTGGGCGAACCAGTTTGGTGCGCGGCATTCTACCCGCTGTCGGCGGCCAGACATGAAAGCGCTCCCAGCCCGGCTGTACGGCCGGTTGCCAGACACGCGGTCAGCAGGTAGCCGCCGGTCGGCGCCTCCCAGTCCAGCATTTCACCGGCGCAGAACACACCCGGCAGGCCAGCCAGCATCAGCTCCGTGGTGAGGTTGTCGAAACGAACACCCCCAGCACTGCTGATCGCCTCGTCCAGCGGCCGGGCCGCCGACAGGCTGATCGGCAGGGATTTGATCGCCGCGGCCAGCCGCGGCGCGTCCTGCATCACCTCCCGGGAAACCCGTTCGTGCAGGATACCGGCCTTGATGCCGTCGATGCCCAGACGGCTCTTCAGGTGGCTGGACAGGGAGCGCGACCCGCGCGGGTGCGACAGCTCGGCCAGCACCCGCCCTGCAGACAGCGCGGGCAGCAGGTCGAGTTGCACCGCGGCGCTACCCCGGCAGGCGATTTCATCCCGCAGCCAGCGCGAGGCGGCGTACACGAGGCTGCCCTCCACGCCCGTCGCAGTGGCTACAAACTCGCCCTTGCGCTCCACCGGTTCGCCGTTCGGGCCGCCGGCCCAGCGCAGCGCCACCGACTTGAACGGGTGGCCCGCAAAACGCTCGGAGAAGTGACTGCTCCAGCCGCCCGGCACATCGAATCCGCAGTTGGCCGGCAACAGCGGCGTCACGTCGACGCCACGTTCGCGCAGCAGCGACACCCACGCGCCGTCGGACCCGAGCCGGCGCCAACTGCCACCGCCAAGGGCCAGCACCAGGGCGTCCGCCTGCGCCTGCACCGGGCCCGACGGGGACACCAGTTGCACAGCCGGGCGAACTCCGTCCGCCTGCCCCCACCCGATCCAGCGGTGGCGCATGTGGAACGTCACCGGCACGCCCGCTCCCCCGGGATGGCGCAGGCGATGCAGCCAGTGGCGCAACAAGGGCGCGGCCTTCAGGTCGGCCGGGAAGACCCGCCCGGACGTGCCCACGAAGGTCGGCACGCCTAGCCCCTCGGCCCAGGCACGCACCTGAGCCGCACCGAAATCGTGCAGACTGGACGCAAGGGCCGCCTGACGCGGGCCGAACCGGGTGTTGAACACCTGTGGCGGGTCGGAATGCGTCAGGTTCAGCCCGCCCTTGCCGGCCAACAGGAACTTGCGCCCCACGGACGGCATCGCGTCGTACAGATGCACCGCGACGCCGGCGGCCGACAACACCTCGGCGGCCATCAGCCCGGCCGGGCCCCCGCCGATCACGACCACTGTCTTCATGTTCTGCCTGGTGCGGGATCGTCCGCGAGCCCGATCATTGCGCCATCGCCCGTGAGGAAGGCCGCACGCACGACGGATTGCGGATAGATGGCCTGCACCGCCGCGCGATAAGTACGCAACTGCGCCACCAGTTCCGGCTGCATCTGCGGTTGCCGCGCGGACTTGAAGTCCAGCACCCACCACACCCCGGTATCCCGGCGGCGCACCAGGCGGTCCAGGCGCAGCAACGCGCCCTGGTGCAGGAGGTCTACTTCAGTGCCCTGCCAATCCAAGAGCCGGGCGTCCCAGGCCCAGGCCCCTTCGCCCGCACGGATGCGTGCGGCCATGGCCGCCGCCTGCCCGGATTGTTCCACGGTCAGGGCGAACTCGCGCGCGGTGGCGACGCACTCCTGCGGCCCGGACCGGCCCCATTCGAGCAGGCGGTGCATGGCCTTGCCCAGGCGCGCCTGCGGGCTGTCGTCGCCAACGTCGTCCGGCTGCGTGCCGTCGGCCGGCAGCGGTGACGCCCCCCGAGCCGGCGCCGCTGCCGCCAGCTGCGGCAACTCCTTCAGCACCCGGCGGTCCACGCCGCCTGCCGTAGTAGTGCCCACGGCAGGGGCCTGGGGCGTGTCGAGCCGCTGGTCCACCACTCCGGCCAGGCGGCGCCACCAGCTTGAGGGGGCGTCCCGGTGTGGTTCGATGGAGGAGATGAGCAGGGTGTTCCGGGCCCGCGTCAGCGCCACATACAGGGCATTGAGTTCTTCACGGCGGCGCTGGGCCTGCTCGACATCCAGCAGATCGACGGCGCAGGCCGGTGGCCTGCGCTCGCTGGCGACAAACACCATGCGGTCCGGTCGCGCCGCATCGCCCGGCCAGTCGACCAGCACCCCCATCGTATCGGCGGCGCGCGCCGGGGTGTCGGTATCGAGCAGCACCACCGCGTCCGCTTCCAGGCCCTTGGCCCCGTGGATCGTCAGCAGGCGCACCGCGTTGTCCACCGGCGCCGCCGGTGCCTGGACGCCGCCGGCCTTAAGCGCGCGCACGAATCCATAGGGCGTGGCGTAGCGGCCACCTGCCACCTGCAGCGTGGCTTCGAGCAGCGCGCGCAGATTGGCCAGCACGGCCACGTGTTGCGTGGCGGGCGCTGCCATCGCATAACGGGCCAGCACGTCGCCATCGCTGTAGATCGCCTGCAGGGCATCGTGGGGCGGCAGGCTGCGGGCCCAGCCGCGCCAGCGCAGCAGTATCGGGCCGACGGCCGCCAGGGGGCTGTCCGCTGGCCAGGCGCGCTGCAACAGGTCGAACCAGGGCGTCCTGCGGGTCGCATCCTGCAGCGCCAGTTGCACCAGGGCGGAATCGTCCAGGCCGAACAGCGGGCTCTTCAGCACCCGCGCCAGCGACAGGTCATGCTGGTGCGACACCAGCACGTCGAGCAGGGCCACCACGTCCTGCACCTCGCAACAGTCGATCAGCGCCGTCTTCTCGCCGATCTGCGCAGCGACCCCGAGCGCGCGCAATTCGAGTTGCACCGGCAACAGGCCGGCGCGCCGGCGCGACAGCACCATCACATCCCTGGGGGCGGCGCCGCCCCGCACACGGTGCGCGATCCAGCGCGCGACCTGGCGCGCCTCCAGCGTACGCAGCGTCTCCTCGGCCACTTCGCGCGGGGTGGTCAGGCTGTCGCGCCAGGGGCACGCCGCCGCGTCTGCTGCGTCGATGCCACCGGCCGCGCGGGGGATCGGGGGCAGCGTCGCCACCAGTCCCGGCTCGGTGGAACTCGTCGTATGCACCCGGAAACCGTCGAAGTCCTGCGCCGTGTCCGGCGCCGACATCGTGGCGTTGACGGTCGCAATGACATTGCGCGCGTTGCGGCGCGTATGGTCGCAACTGAGCCGGTCACCTCCCAGCACGGTGCTGATGAAGGCCTGGGCCGCCCGGAACACCTGCGGCTCTGCGCGCCGGAACCGGTAGATGCTCTGCTTGGGATCCCCCACGATGAACACACTGGGTGCGCTGCCCCGCGCCCCGGCGTAACTACCCAGCCAGGAGGACAACGCCTGCCACTGCAAGGGGTTGGTGTCCTGGAATTCGTCGATCAACAGGTGCCTGACCCGCACGTCCAGGCGCTCCTGCACCCAGCCCGACAGCACCGGGTCGGACAACAGTGTCAACGCGGCGCGCTCGACATCCGTCATGTCGACCCAGCCACGGTCGCGCTTGAGCGCCGCGTACTCGCCGATCAGCACCCGGCTCAGGCGCACCATGCATTGCTGGTGCGTCCAGGCCTCGTGCTGGCGGGTCGCGGCGCACCACCGGACCAGCTCGCCTGCAGCCTCCTGCGCCGGCGCGAACTTCACCAGATTCTGGGTCAGCCGATCCTCGTCGGCTACAAAGAACCCTTTGCGCAGCAGGCCGAGCGCCTGCACCGCAGCCTCCGGCGCGGCACTTTCCGCCGCCAGCGCCAAGGCGTCGACGACCGCCTGCGCGGCCTTTTGTGGCGTCTTGTTCGCCTGTGCGCCCAGCACTCCGGCCAATGCAGTCCAGCGTGCCCGAACGCCTGCGTCGCGCAATACGTCGGCGGGCGCCGCGAACCCTGCCAATTCGGGGAAAAATGCCGCGAACGGCTGCACCGATGCCTGCGCCGCGCCTGCCGCGTCCGACAGCACGAATTCGATGCGCTTGTCCAGCGCCATCGACAAGGCCTTTTCGGTCTGGGACCGCCCATGGGCCCGGACCAGATCGAGGAAATCCGCGCGCCGCGCCGGCTGGTCGACAAGTGCCTGGTAGAAGCGCCGCCAGACCTGCGCCGCCGCGGTGCTGTCGTCCTCCAGAAGTTCGTAGTCGAGCGGCAGATCGAGCCGCCGCAGCACCGCCATCGGCGCGGCCTTGAGCAAGGCAGCGAACCAGCTGTGGAAGGTCCGAATCTGGACCAGCCGGCCGGTGGCGAGCACCCGACCATAGAGCTGGGCCAACTGCCGCCCCAACTGCGGCAGGTTCGTGCCGTCGAGGGAGCCGCGAATGCCGCGCATGCGCAGTTCTGCGGCCAGCTGCTCGTCGCTGGCGCCAGCAAACTCCTGCAGCCACTGGTACAGGCGCTCGCGCATCTCGTTGGCCGCGCGTTTCGTGAACGTGATGGCCAGGATGTCGTGCGGCGCCACGCGCGCATGGGGATCGGACGCATCCATGCCTTCGAGCAGCGCGCGCACGATGCGCGAGACGAGCATCCAGGTCTTGCCGGCGCCGGCACACGCCTCCACCGCGACACTGCGCCGCGGGTCGCAGGCGATCGCATAGAAATCGTCGGCCGCCACCGGGCGCCCGTTGTGCTCGTATGCCGCTGCTTGCACCGCGTCAGGCATCGGCTGGCACCACGCCGCCGGCATCGGCCGGCGCCCAGAAGTCCCGCCGGCACAGGCCCCGCGCAGCGCAGTATTCGCAGGCTGAGCCGGCGCCCAGCGCCGGCATCGGATGGCCCTGCACGATGCGCTGCATGTCGTGCTGGATCGACTCCACCAGCTGGTCGCGCAACGCCACGATGTCGGGCTGCGTGAAGGCCTTGGTGGCGTCGCCCTCCACCACACTCAGGTACAGGGCGGCGGGGGCGTCGTCGTCCAACAGCGCCGCATAAAAAGGCAATTGCGTGTCCTCACCCGGGTCTTTCAGGCGTGCGGCGGTCCTGGTGCGCGATTCCGTCTTGTAGTCGATCACCAGCCGCTGGCCGTCGGGCAGGCGGTCGATCCGGTCGATGCGCCCGACCAGCGTGACCTCACCCAGGCGCTGTTCGAGCGCGAGTTCGGCCTGTTCAAAACGACCACCGTCCCTTGTATGTGTTTCCTGCCACGCCAGGTAGGCATGTCGAACCCGCGGCCAGGTCGCGGCAAACGGCATGAACTCGGCCTCCGTCAGCGCCATCTCGGCAGTGGCGCGCTCGGCTGCCGCATCGATCAGGCGCACATGGTCCTGGGCCGAGGGCGCGGCCAGGTCGCGCGCAGTCTCGTGAAAATGGCGCAACAGCAGATGCAACCAATTACCGAAGTCGCGCTTGTCGACCTCGGTGTCGAGCTCTTCGTGCTCCTGCAAGCCCAGCAGGCGCAGGGCGAAGAAGCGGTAGGGGCAGCTGCGCAGATCGTCGTAGCTGCTGGCGGACAGGCGGGCCACACGCGCCAATCCGGCGCGCGGTGCCGGCATATGGCTGGGCCGGGCATCCAGCAACCGCTCGGACCGTATCTCCGGGCCGGCAACCGGGTGGTGTTGCAGCAACTCGAGCATCCACACACCCGGCATCAGGTGCTCGCCGCCTTCGCCCTGGCGCCACAGCAGGTCCAGGCACGGCGACTGCAGCGCATGCTGCCACGCGGCATGGCTGGCCACCGCCAGTTCCTCCCGCGTGGGAAGGCCGAGCAGCTTGCGTTGCGCCGGTGTCCAGACATCCGCAGGCTCTGGCGATGCAGGCAGATGGATCTCGTCGCAACCGGGCAGCACCACCGCGGCCGGTGCGCGCCCGAGCAACTGGCTCATCGGCAGGATCATCACCTGCGCCTGTGCCGGATGCGGCGGAACGAAACTGCCGGACTCCAGTGCCCGCCCAACCCAGGCCGTGAACGCGCCAGCGCTCACGGGGCTGCCTGCAGCGGCGAATTCGGCCTCGCTGCCGTCGCGCAGTCGCAGCGCATCGATCACCGCCTGTCCGGCCACGTCGCCCGCCAAGCCGCTCCATTGCCCGGCGCTCTCCAATGCCGCCCGTACACCGGCCAGCCACTGCGACAGCGGCCGCGCGGCCTGCATGCCGGCCCGGATGGCGTCGATCGCGTCGCGCACCGGGCCGCCCAACGGCACGCGGTGCCACTCGGCCACGCCGGCACGCCGCAGCGCCGACTCGAACCCGGCCAGTGCCTGGGCATCCAGCGCCGGCGCATCCTTGGCCCACTCCAGGACCGTATCGCTCGTCGCGTTCCAGGCCGCCGCACGCAGCAAGGTCATCACAGTGGCGGCAGCCCGTGTGGTGGACAGGGTCCAGCCGGTTTCGTCGCGCACGGCGACCCCGCTGTCGGACAACATCGCCCGCACCCGCCGCGTCAAGAGGCGGTCCTGTGCCACCAGCGCCACCGGCGCACGGCCTGCATGCAGATGCGCCAGCACACACGCGGCGGCGCATTGCGCCTCGTCCTCGGCGTCCAGTGCCCGGTACACCCGCGGCACACCCGGCTGCGCGGGGTGCAGCAGCGCAACCACGGCCGTGCGGTCAGCCCACCGTGCGCCCAGCGCGGCATGCAGCGGCTCGGGCTGAAAACCTTCGACCACGACCAGCAGATCGACCTCGGTATCGAACAACACGTCGGTGGTGTAGCCGGAGCTGGCAGCCCACGCCACCGCAATGCGCCCGAGCCAGACCTCGATTTCGAGCACCGCGTCCTGCGACAGCAGATCCAGCTCGGCGCCGCGCTGCACACCCCATGCAGCGCGCGACGCCGGTGGCACTGCCGCCGCCACGCGGGCCAGGCTCCAGGCCGCCTCCATCAGCCGGCCGGCCAGATCGGGGTGCGCGCGCTCCTGCCCGGCGCGGGCCATCAGCGACGCGGCAGTCAGCAGGTCATGCGCCGCATCCATGCGCAGGTCGTCGCCGGCCAGCGCCGGCGCGCCCAGGCTGCGGGCCCAGTTCAGCGTCGACTCGAAGCGCGGCATGAAGCCCGTGTCGGCACCG
>JANMZX010000549.1:0-2855 GCA_031383745.1 Rhodoferax sp.
CTACCTGCCGGTCTGGGGTGCCAACGTGGAGCGCCAGCTCGGCGACCATCCCTTCGTGGGGGGCGCCACGCTCCAGGTCGTCGACATCAAGCTGTACATGGTCGTGCGCTGGCTGACTTCGGGAACCATCGACCATGTGCCGACGACTGTCTTCGACCATTGCCCGAAGCTCAAGCGTCTGTGCCAGCAGGTGGGTGAGCACGAAGGGGTGAAGGGCTGGCTGGAGCGTGCGGCGCGCTAGTTGCGCCCTTTGGGGTACGCGACGGATAGCAGCCACGGCAGTTGCGCCAGCGTGACACTTGAGGCGGGCCTTTGAGGGCGGCCGGATCGGCGATTCAGGAGGGAGTCTGATCTGTCGGTGTTCGTGCCGCGACCCAGGTCGTGAGTCGAACCCGCATGTCAGCGGAGACCGGCAGCGCATCGACCCGTTGCCGCAAAGTGGCACCGTCCACCATTCTGTGCGTCAGCAGGAACTCGACAAACGGCCAGTCCTTTTCGCGCCCGGCCGCCAGTTTGGATGCGGCGAGATCATGTGGCTCAAGGCAGTAACCGATCTTCAGGTCGGTATTTGTGTTCTGGATCTTGACCAGACGGCTTTCCCACCCGCTTGGCAGAACCGATGTCTGCGGCCCGACGCCCTGCGCGTAATAACCGAACTGCTCTTCAAATGGAGAGAGTTCTCCGATGGCGCCATCGATCAGGTCGGCGAGATCTGGGCGCTGCAAAGGGTACATGTCCGCTTCCATGGACCGAAGCAGGAAATCCGGTGCGTCGGGAATCGTTCCAAGTATGGATTGGCTTCCGATCACCACAATTTCATATTGGTTGGTGATCGCCGCAGCAGCGCGGATCAGGTGCTCAAGCTCATGGCGTCTCATGGCTCTGCTTCCAGGCTTTCAACAGCGTGAAGCGTTCAACATTTGTCAATACGCCGGCGAACGGGGAGTTTTGGCGCAGCGCATCGGCGCGCTGTGATTCCTCGACCGCGACGGCGAGGCAGATCTCCATGCCTTGGTCCATGAGGTTTCCCCATCGTTCGAGATAGGGGTGTGACGCTGCGTCGACCTTGGCAAGCCATCGCGCCAGCGTAGCCCGGGCCACGCCAAACAGGGCCGGGTCCCGCCTGATCTTGTCCGCCACGAAGCGGTGCAGCATGAGACTGCGGGCGTCAATCTCCTGATGGGTTCGCATGGATGACTCCTGGGAGCGGTGTGGCAATGGTACCGGAACCATGCGGGCGTCTCTCAGAACACGGCGTGGTCGCCACGCTCCGGCTCGGCGGCGCCACGGACCGCGCGGGCATAGTGGTCGAACAGGGTGTCGGCACCGGTGGACGGGCTGGCCGCGGCATCGTAGCGGCCAGTGCGCGGGTCGAGCGCCAGCATCGATTCGGTTGCATAGTAGCGCCCGATGCGCGCGAGTTCGGCCTTGCGCTGCAGGGCCGGCACCAGCCGCCCGGACGTGCCCAGCACGCCGATGATTGCATCCAGCAGCGCCACCGGAACCTGCTTGAAGCGGGCCGGTCGACCGATCAGCGAGAACAGATGTTCGCCCTGCTGGCGCGGCGTGATCGCGTCGCCCGGCCCGCCGATCGGCAGCACGCGATGGTGGCGCTTCAGGTCGTCCAGGCTGGCGGCGAGGTAGTCGCCCAGGTCGGCGTCGCTGATCGGCTTGCTGGCGGTGAGGGTGCCATCGCCGAACACGAGGACCGGCTTGCCCTGGCGCACGCGCGCAATCTGCCCCGACAGGGATTTGAAAAAGGCGGTCGGACGCACGATCGCGTACACCAGTCTCGACTCCACCTGGGCTTGTTCGAAGGCCAGTTTGGCATGCTGAAAGGCGAGTAGCGGCTTTGCACACAAATGGCCGACAGCAGCACGAAGTGCGAGACTCCCGCATCGCGCGCTGCGGCCAGTGCATGCAGATGGGCTCGGTGGTCGATTGCCCATGCATCGGCCGGGTCCCAGGTGCGCGAGGCCAGGCACGACACCAGTGCATCGAAGCGTTGGCCGCAAAATCCGTCGCGCGCCAGTCCGTGCGGGTCGGTGACGTGGCCGAAGCGCACCTCTGCACCACCTGGAGCCGGCATCCCCGGGGCGACCGACTCACAACCAGCGCGCCACCAGCGGCATCAACAGCGCCGACAACACCACCTGCACACCCAGCGCCAGTCCGGCATAAGCGCCGGAGTCGGCGTCTTCCTGCATGGCGCGTGCGGCGCCGATGCCGTGCGACGCGGTGCCCAGTGCGAAGCCGCGCTCCTGCGGCGACATCGGTCCCAGCGCGTCGAACAGGTACTTGCCGCTGACTGCCCCCACCAATCCGGTCAGAACCGCGAACACCGCAGCCAGCGCAGGGATGCCACCCAGTTGCTCGGCAATGCCCATCGCCACTGGCGCGGTGACCGACTTGGGCGCCAGCGAACGCAGCAGGTCAGCGGGAAGGTCGAGCGCCCATCCGATGGCCACCGCACTGGCGCTGGCGGCTGCGCCGCCGACCAGCGCCGCCAGCAGGATCGGCCCCGCACGCCGGCGCACTTCGTCGCGCCGTTGCCACAGCGGCCAGGCCAGTGCCACCACCGCCGGCCCGAGCAGGAAGTGGATGAACTGCGCGCCCGAGAAGTAGGTGGGGTAGGGTGTGTGGCTCAGCGTGAGCAGTACCGACAGCGTCACCACGGTCCACAACACCGGGTTGGCCCAGGCCGCCTGCCCCAGCCGCAGGTACAGGCCATGCGCGATGACATAGGTCACCAGGGTGGCCGTCAGGCCGAACAGCGGCGTGGTGGAAAGATAGACCCAGAGCTGGACGAAGTCTTGCATCTCAGTGGCTCCCACGAGTTGCAGGCGACTTGGCAT
>JANMZX010000606.1:0-4024 GCA_031383745.1 Rhodoferax sp.
CGCAGGAATGGCTCCACCAGACCGGATTGCGCCTCGATCACGCGCATTCAGAGCTTGGCACATCGACAGGCCGATGAGATCGCCAAAAATTTCAGCCACGCCGCCAGCGTCGGTGGCTACCGAAAAACTCTCGCTCTCTGACTCCAACTCAGGCAATTTGCAATCGTAGGGAGCCTGCATCTTGCGCTTCTCGTTGCGATGTCGGAACTCGTCAGCGGCAGCCTTCGGCTGAAGCTTACTTAAGGCTACGCTGAATGCGGTGGGTCAGAATCTTTGCGTAAAGATACAGACGGGTAGTGCCTATCAACGACAAATTGCGGGTACAGACAGGGGTACAAATTCACTTCAGGAGTTTGTAAACCTAGTATCCATGTGCGTTTCTAGGCATTCTTTGGTTCCGATAGTCACTTGCGCGTTCACAAGGGCTAACTGATTTCTTGCAGCCAGGCGCTGCATGGCCTATTGGCACGGGGGGTGGGCGGTGCGCGCGGACCTCGGGTGACGAAATTTTCACTGGCGACGCCAATCAGGCCTTCGCGCTCGCCGATTGTCCAGACATGGGCAAGGTCCTGCACACACGCCATGTCATGGCGCCGGTTTTTGAAGTCAGTGGTGCGGCTATCTTCCCGATTACCATGGCGCCACGTCTGCTTGCTCATCCATGAACCAACAATCGCTCTCTGCCTTCATCTGGTCCGTCGCCGACCTCCTGCGTGGCGACTACAAACAGTCCGACTACGGCAAGGTGATCCTGCCCTTCACCGTGTTGCGCCGCCTGGATTGCGTGCTGGAGGCCACCAAGCCCGCCGTGCTGGCCGAGCTTGTCAAACAGCAGGCTGCAGGCGTCAACCCGGAGCCGTTCATCCTGCGCAAGGCAGGGCAGAGTTTCTACAACACGTCGCCGCTGGACATGAAGAAACTCATGGGCGACCAGGACAACATCGCCCAGAACCTTTTCAGCTATGTGCAGGCGTTCGCCCCGGCCGTGCGCGACGTGTTCGACCGCTTCGAGTTTCAGGTGCAGGTGGAGCGCCTTGCAAAATCCGGCCTGCTGTACCAGGTCACCGAGAAATTCGCCCAGGTCGACCTGCACCCCGAGGTGGTCAGCAACATGCAGATGGGGCTGGTGTTCGAGGAGTTGATCCGCAAGTTTGCCGAGATCAGCAACGAGACAGCCGGGGAGCACTTCACCCCGCGTGACGTGATCCGGCTGATGGTCAACCTGATCTTCATCGAGGACGACGACATTCTGAGCAAGCCCGGTGTGGTACGCACGCTGTACGACCCCACCGCGGGCACGGGCGGCATGCTGAGTGTGGCGGGCGAGTATCTGGCAGAGCACAACCCCCAGGCCCGGCTGGTCATGTACGGGCAGGAACTCAACCCCGAGTCGTATGCCATCTGCAAGGCAGACCTGCTGATCAAGGGGCAGGAAATCGCCAACATCATCTTCGGCAACACCCTGTCGGCGGATGGCCTGAGCGGCAAGCTGTTCGACTACGGCCTGTCCAACCCGCCGTTCGGCGTCGAGTGGAAAAAGATCGAGGCCATCATCCGCAGGGAGTTCGAGCAGATGGGCTTCAATGGCCGCTTCGGCCCCGGCCTGCCCCGCGTGTCGGATGGGTCCCTGCTGTTCCTGCTGCACCTGCTGGCGAAGATGCGTCCTGCGGTCGAGGGCGGCAGCCGCTTCGGCATCGTGCTCAACGGCTCGCCGCTGTTCACAGGTGGCGCCGGGTCGGGTGAAAGCGAGATTCGTCGCTACGTGCTGGAGAACGATCTGGTCGAGGCCATCATCGGCCTGCCGACCGACATGTTCTACAACACTGGCATCAGCACCTATGTGTGGATCGTCAGCAACCGCAAGCCGGCCGCACGCAAGGGCCGGGTGCAACTGATCGACGCCAGCGGGTTCTGGCAGAAGATGCGCAAGAGCCTGGGCAGCAAGCGCAAGGAACTCAGCGACGAGCACATTGACCAGATCACCCGGTTGTTCGGCGACTTCGTGGAGGCCAAGCAGGACGGCAAACCGATCAGTCGCATTTTCAACAACGAAGACTTCGGTTACACCACGATCACGGTGGAGCGGCCACTGCGCAATGCGGCTGGCAAGGTCATCCTGGGCGAGAAGGGCAAGCTCAAGGGCAAGCCGCTGGCTGACTCCGCGCTGCGCGACACAGAGAACGTGCCGCTGCATGAAGATGTGGCGACCTATTTCAAGCGCGAGGTGCTGCCCCATGCGCCCGATGCCTGGATCGACCACGAGAAGACCAGGGTGGGGTACGAGATACCGTTCAACCGGCACTTCTACGTTTTCAAGCCACCACGCCCGCTGGCGGAAATCGATGCCGAGCTGAAACAAAGCACCGACCGCATTCTCGAGATGATCAAGGGGCTGTCGGCATAGAAATCCGCATCGGATGATGCTAGGATGCGTGCTCATATTGAACGGGATTTGCCATGCGCACAACGCTTGCACTCGATGATCAACTGGTGGACCAGGCGCAGCGCATGACCGGCCTCAAGGAGAAATCCGCGCTCGTGCGTGAAGCGCTCAGGGCCTTGATCGAGCGCGAGAGCGCGCGGCGACTGGCCCTGCTGGGTGGCACCGAGCCGCAACTCAAGGCACCGCCCCGCCGCCGGGCAGCCGCATGATTCTGGTCGACACCTCGGTCTGGGTCGATCATCTGCAGCGTGGCAATGCCACTTTGGGGCAATGGCTGAGCCGGGGCGAAGTGCTGGCGCATCCGTTCGTGCTGGGCGAATTGGCCCTGGGCAATCTGCGGCAACGCACGCAGGTGCTCGAGGCGTTCAGCCAGTTGCCCACGGCCACAGCCGCGACGGATGCCGAAGTGCTGGACTTCATCGCGCGCCAGTCGCTGTTCGGTAGGGGCATCGGTTATTTGGACGCGCATCTGCTGGCCGCTGCGCGGCTGACACCCGGAAGCTGGCTATGGTCGCTGGACAAGCGCCTGCAGGGAGCGGCGGTCGCGCTGGGCCTGGCATGGACGCCATGATGAATTCGCGCAGCGACCTCTGCCTGGCGTCGTGACGCTCAAGATCAAGGCTTCGACAGGCTTGTCGGTGCAGCCCCGTGGCTACACTTTTCCCGGTTGGTTTTCATCAAGGGCAGCACCATGCAGGTTACCCCTCAACTCAAGCAGCAATTGGCCCAGGCGGTGCGCACATCCATGCGCATTGAGGGGTATCGCGCGCCCGCCTCGCCGCAGGTTCAGGCCCGAGCCAAGGCACTGATGGAACAACAGCGTGTCCAAGTATCGGTTCCGGCAACGTGACATTTATCTGCCGGGCGCGGGCCCACCGATCAATCGCCTGGGCATCGAAGACGCTGGAATCCTGCACGAGCCGGGATGGTGTCTCCGAATTGCGCATCGATGTTGGTGCCGGCTACCGGGTGTACTACGCCATGGCTGGCAAGCAAGTGGTGCTGTTGTTGTGTGGTGGTGACAAACGCACGCAGGACGCAGACCTTCACCGCGCCTGCGCTCATTGGAAGCACTGGAAAAAGGAGAACGGGCAATGAATGACAAGCCGCATGACGAAGCCATGATGGAGTTGTATCGCAAAGACCCGGAATTTGCGCGGCAGGTGATCAACAGCATTCTGGAAGACGAGAACGGAGACCAAGGCGAACTCCTGGTCATTCTGCGGCAGATGGCCGGTGCCTTCGGTGGCGTGCCGGCCATTGCTGCGCAAGCGCACCTGAACCCCACACAGCTCTACCGCACCCTGTCGCCCGAAGGCAACCCGGCACTGAGCTGCCTGTCTGCCATTCGCAAAGCCATGGGGCTACGGCTTGCCGTGTTGCCCATGAATGCGCCGTCAGCACATGCGTGATTCGTCGGTGAGCGCATGAGTTTCCCGCGTTATCCGGAGTACAGGGACAGTGGGGTGGAGTGGCTGGGGGAGGTGCCGGGGCATTGGATGATTGAGTTGAGGGGTAACCTGCATGGTGCTGCCCTTGATGAAAACCAACCGGGAAAAGTGTAGCCACGGGGCTGCACCG
>JANMZX010000612.1:0-12362 GCA_031383745.1 Rhodoferax sp.
CTTGCCCGCGTCGAGTTCGTTGACCACGCGCGTGATCGTGGTGGCGGACAGGTCCAGCCGCCGGGCGAGTTCTGCCCGCGACATCGGCCCCTCGTCCCGTATCAAAGACAGGACATGGCCCCGCACGGTCTTTGCGTCTCCTGCAGCTGGAATCATTTAATTTCTCCAGTGGAGAAATATATCCAGGCGGGTTGCTGATGTCAACGTGCCACGTGCGATTTGTCGAGAGACCAAGTTCCTGTGCCTGGGAGATATCCTGAAGTAGACTCTGCACGTGCTGAGGCAAGCAATATGCGGGTGTAGTTCAATGGCAGAACGGAGCCGCAAAGGGAAAATTGCAATATTCTGCAATTAACCTACGCCAAAACCTACGCCGGAGTCAGCACTGTAATAGGCTGAATACGCTGTGTCGCCGCCCAATCCGACGGGAGCCACTATGGCGAATAGACCGGACTTGATCGCAACAAGCGACACCCTGCCAGTTGATCAAGACCGCTTGAAAACCCCAATTGATGCCTATACAATAAATAGCGTAACGCAAGTCACGTTCGACCCGCGCAAGGACGCTGCCAACATCGTCAAACACGGGCTTTCACTGAGTGACGCGCCGCTGGTCTTCAATGCGCCCAACAAATTGACGATTGAAAGTGCCAGAGCCGACGAAGCCCGATTGATGGACGTGGCGCTGGTGGAGGTGATTGGCATGGTGCTGGTGCTGGTCTATGTGATGCGCAACCCCGACGAAGTTCGAGCTATCTCGCTGCGCCGGGGATCCAGACAGGAAAGGAAGCTGTATGCCGAAAACATCCGCTAAACAAAAGGTCACCGATTGGGAACGTGTGAAGCGTGATGCCGCGCAGGATGCGCCCATCGCCCACGCCGCAACAGATGGCCCTTACGACCCCAACGATGCCGCCGCCGTGTCTGCCCACTGGCAACAGGCAAACATCAAGCGAGGCCGAGGCAGACCTGCCGTGGCAGTGAAGCGGCCGACCCTGAATATGCGTGTTGACCCTGATGTATTGGAAGCCTTCAAGGCGACCGGGCAAGGCTGGCAGACCCGCATCAATGCGGCCCTGCGTGATGCAGTGTCGCGTGGCATAGCGAAGGCCTGAACCACCTTTGTCTCTGATGTGTGACCGTGGCTGTCCAGCACTGCGCCGCCAAACGTGAACCCGGCGCCGAAGGCGCACAGGTCGATGCGCTGCGCGGGGTATCGCGTCGCAAAACAGTGTCCAGCGCCAGTGGCATCGAGCTCGATGAGGTATTGCCGCGCAGGCGTATTTCGTTCCAGACCCGCTCTGGTGCGAGCGCCAGGCGCAGCCGCATCGCCTCGATCATCCGCCCGTTCGCCTGGTGCGGAACGACCAGATCCAGGACAGCCACGGTTTGATACCCGTCAATTCATGTATTTCTTCTAATACGCAGACCGCCGGTGAAATTGAATGATCAGGCCCGCGTTGCCTGCCTGTCGACGTTGACGCAATCCATCGGTGCGGTCGCCTTCAGGCCAGGCGCATCGCCAGTTGCTGGATGTGCCGCTCGATACTGGAGCCGCGCTGCTGCATCGCGAGGGCCCGCCCTGAATCTCCAGCCAGAGCAAGAAAACGGCTGAGCCGTATGACTGGATAGGCCCAGGCCGGTGCAGCCAGAATAGTTGCCTGCACGCGTCGTATGGCATCACCATGGGCGCCCTGCGCATGTGCAATTTCGGCACAGTAGAGCCCGGCGACTACCCTAGTTTCGTCATCCGAACCGGCACGATCGAGAAAGAGCGCGGCGGCATCGTACCGTCCCCGGGCCAACCAGAGCTTCGCGATCTCCAGCGCCAGTTCCGGGTGCCCGGTGCTCAGCCGCAGCGACTGGCTGTCGCAGTCTTGCGCATCTTCCAGCCGATCAAACTCCGTGTACAGGCGCCCGAGTGCGATCCATGCGATGGCTTGGCGCGCGTCATTGCCAGGCGCGACGGCGACCTCGGTCTGCAAGCCCTGCACCGCGGCCAGATCGAACCGTTTCCAGCGCGCGCGAAGCTCGCAAATCCGGCGCACCAGATCGTCGCGATAGGCCGGGTCAAGCTCCCTGGCCTTCACCAAGTGCAGCGAGCGCAGATTGGGATCGGGGTCGAGCAAGGCCATCGCATACCAGGTTGCGGCGCACGGCGGATCGTGGGCGTCCAGTGCGTGCAGACGGGCAAGCGCGTCCTGCGGCCTGCCCCGGCATGCCAGCACATCGGCATCCAGCACAGCTTGCCAATGCGCGGCTGCGTGCGCACGCCCCTCCCAGAGGGCCGCGAGCTGATCGGCGAGGAACCGGTGGCGCAGAGGCAGAAAGCCGCTTCCGACGGAGCGCGCGATTGTCAATTCGGCACTCGGGCCTACCCGTTCACGCAAGGCCGCAATCGCACGCGTCGGTTGCATCCAGACAACATCGTCCGGCACACGCACGAAGAAGTCGACATCGATGTCCACCAACAATGGGCCGTCGATCGCGATGCGCGGCAACTGGGTCAAATCGCAGATGGTCAGGTCGAGGCCCATCAAGCGCCCCTCGATCCAGCCGCCCGCCACCCGGTGGAAGGACTCGAGCTCCTCCAGCGTCACCGTCTCCATCTGTTGCAGGCTGCTCAACGCCGACCCCACCCCGGCCTGCAGCACATGCGGTGGCGCCACCCACACCACGCGCCGCACCAGGCCGAGCCGCCCGGCCGGGAACAGGAAATCCTCGATACCGAAACTGCCACTGCGGTCCGGACTCAGAGGGTGCGGGCTCTCCAGCCGCGCCATCTCAGGCGCCGTGCCACACGCCCGCAGCCGGGAAATCCGGGCCTCATCGACAAACTGGAGGTCAAGGTGGGCATCGAGGGTGATGAGCGTCGCCTGGGACACGCCCACGCCGAACCAGTGCGGCAGCACCGACGAGTGCTCCTCGAAAACGATCGCGCGCGTCATGGCGGCAGCGGCTTGCGCGCCACGAACCGGCCAATGGTGAAGGCTCCGACCTGCACGGCCTCGCCCAGAGCCAGCAGCCCCTCCATGATCATGCGCCGGATCGGGTCCTGCGTCTGCTGCATCTCCCGCGCGACCGATCGGCGGTCTTCAGGCTGTGCGATGAAACCACGCGACACATCCATCTCCTCGCGCATGTCCCTGGCCAGAACCTCGTCAAAGCCGGCGCCGGACATGCCGGCCGCGTAGCCCGTCACGGTTCCCAGGGAAGGAATCGCCCAGGTGCTGCAGACGCGGTCAATCCACGGCACACGCTGCGCCGCCTGCATGCCTTCACACTCCAGCCAGTCCTCGCCGGCAAGTCGCCCGCCGGGCCTGAGCACGCGCCAGGCCTCGGAAAAGAACCGCCCGCGGTCCTGGAAATGGCAGGCTGACTCGAAGAACGTCACAACGTCGAAAGACCCGTCCGCATAGGGCAGCCGACCGGCTTCGCCAAGATCGAATGCCACGCGCCGTTCAAGCCTGCGCCGCCCCGCGGCATCGCGCGCGATGGCAAGCTGCGTCGGGTTGGGCGTCAGGCCGCGAAAAGTCGCCCCGGTGGTGAGCGCCAGGTGGCAGGCAGTGCCACCAATGCCGCACCCCACATCCAGAACCTCGCACCCTTCGACCAGTCCGGCGCTTTGCGCAATCAGTCGTTCCATGCGCAACTGGTCTTGCGGTCCTGTCTGCCCCCGTGGGAGATAGAAGCCCGTGTGCCAATGCTCCCCGAGAAACTCGCGGTAGAACGGTATGCACAGGGTGTAGTAGTGGTTGACCAGTTCGGCCGATGCCGGCGTGCCGGCGCGCATCGCCGCGACCACCTCATCGGCCGGCCAGGCAGCGGTCTGCGCAGGTGTCGACATCGTGACGGCTACTTTTTTGCCGGGACCTTCAGCGACAAACCGCGCAAGGACGGGAAGTCGACCTTGCAGCGGATGCCGGCCGGGACACGGCCGTTGGCATTGGGCAACTCCAGCCGCGCGCCAAAGGTGCCGCTGGCCGAATCAAAGACGCTGTCGACCACCAACACGGTCGCCGAGTAGCTGCCGCCCAGCCCCTCGGGCATGACTTCCGCGCTGGCGCGGGCCTTGAGCTTTCCGTAGGCCGCCAATGGCAGCACGACTTCGACGCGCAAGGGCTCGACCTGGGCCAGCTTGAGGATCGGCTTGCGGCCGGTGCCGGCCTCGGCCAGGTCGCCTGGGTTGAGCATGCGGTCGAGCACCACGCCATTGAACGGGCTACGTAAGGTGCGCCGGTTGAGCAGATCCTGCGCGTGCCGGTACTCGTGCCGCGCGACCTCCCGGTTCTCCTTGGCATCGCGCAGATCGGACTCGGTGATCTTCCTCTCCGCTTCCGCTTCGTCGCGGGCCTGCGCGGTCACGAAGTTCTGCGCTTGCAATTCCTGCGACCGCTCGAGCTTCTTGGTCGCATAGTCGAGGCGATTGGTCGCCGAGGCAATGCGCCCCCCCGCCTCGGAGCGATACCGCGCCAACTCGACGGCCGATATCTCCGCCGACGATTCGAGCTGGGCAAGGACCTGGCCCGCGCGCACCTGGTCACCGCGCTTGACCAGCACCTTGTCGATCAGGCCCTCGACCGAACTGCGGATCTCGACGATCTGGTTGGCCTCGATCTGACAATCGTAGGGATTGGCCTGCACCACACCATGGCTGGTGGCAAGCAGCAACAAGGCCGCCAAAGGGACGCATTGCGGAAAATCAGTGGAGTTCATTCGCCCTTGCCCGTAAATGCCAGCATCTGGTTGAGCTGGCGGTCCTGTTTGAGATTCTGCATGCGTATGGCCCGGTGGTGGCGCTCCGCAGACCACTGCGCCAGCATGCGCAACGCACCGTAGGCGAAAGCCGGGACGGTCAGCCCGCTGCGTGCTGCCTGACTCAGGGCGACCGTTGCCGCGGGCGCGCAGACCTCGAAGATCTCGTCTTCGAGCGATACGATCGCTTCGCAGCTGCCCCGATCGCCCTGGCGCGCACATCGACCGAAGAGTTGCCGGTCGACGCGCCGCGAGTCATGGTATTCGGTCAGGATCACGTGCAGCCCACCCATGGCGGCCACACCTTCACCGAGCTCGATATCGGTCCCCCGGCCAGCCATGTTCGTCGCCACGGTGACGCGCCCGCGCTGTCCCGCTGCAGCGATCACTTCGGCCTCATTGGCATCCTGTTTGGCGTTGAGCAGGGCATGCGCGACACCGGTGCGGGTCAGCACCGCGCTGATCTGTTCGGACGCCAGCACGGATCGCGTCCCGATGAGCACCGGCCGGCCCGCGCCCTGTGCAAGGCGCTTGGCGATCGCGGCTACACGCTCCCATTTTTGATCCAGGGTCAAGCAGAAGGTCGCCGGCATGGCATCGCGCTGCGACGGGCGGTGCAGCGGAACGCGGGCCACGCCGAGCCCGTAGACCGTCTTGATCTCGCGAGCGGCTTCGGCCGCAGTACCCGTCATGCCCGACAAGTGGACATAGCGCCGGAACAAACGCTGGTAGGTCAGCTTGGCCAGCGTTTCGCGGCGCGGCGTGGGCGTGACCTCCTCCTTGACTTCGATCATCTGGTGCAGGCCCTGCTCCCACGAACGGTCCGGCATCACGCGACCGGTCGACTCGTCGACGATCTGCACCTTGCCATCGGCCACCACGTAGTGCTGGTCGCGCCGGTACAGGCACAAGGCGCTCAAGGCCCTGCGCACCAGTTCCTCGCGTGCGCGCACCGAGGTCCAACTGCCCGCGCGCTCCTGAGCATAGGCGTCCAGCTTGGCGCGCCCGGGGTCGCAGAGCGACACCGCATGCTCAAACGGACTGACCGTGTAGTCCGGGCCTTCGACCAGCGATCGCGCCAGCGCCAGCGCCGCCGCACAATCCTGCGCCTCGTCACCGTCGGCCCTGCTGGCAGAAAGGATCAGCGGCGTGCGCGCCTCGTCGATGAACACGCTGTCGGCCTCATCGACGATCGCGAAATACAGGCCCCGGAGCACCAGCGGACTATCGGGCTGCGAATGGCCTGCCACACGCGCGAGCGCCTGGTGCAGTCGCCCGCTGCGCCCCTGCGAGGCAACCCGGTCGCGCAGGTAGTCGAATGCGAGCTCCTTGTTGGTGCAATAGGTGATGGATTGCGCATAGGCTTGGCGGCGCAGGTCCTTTTCCATCCCCTGAACCACCGTGCCCACGCTCAGACCCAGGAATTCGTACAGCGGCCGCATCTTCTCGGCGTCACGCTGCGCCAGGTAGTCGTTGACCGTGATCACATGCACCGGGTAGCCCGCCAATGCCACGGTGCAGGCCGGCAATGTGGCGCAGAAGGTCTTGCCTTCGCCGGTCGCCATCTCGACCAGACGGCCTCGCAGCAGCGCGTGACCGGCCATCAATTGCGTCGCGTAGTGGCGCTGGCCGAGCGTGCGCTCGGCCGCCGCGCGGGTGATGGCAAAACATTCGGCCACACCCTCCAGCGTGAAACCATGGCGCCGGAAGCGCGCCCGCATGGCGCCCGCGCGCGCGCGCAAGGCGTCGTCGGGCAACAAGCGCAGCGCTGGCTCGACCTGTTCAACGGACTCGGCGACCCGGCGCATCTGCACAGGCATGGTCGACAGCAGTCCCGCCAGCGGGTCGAGCGTCATCCGGTAAAGGCCGGAGGCGAACCGGTCGAGCCATTCCGGCGCATCGTCGCTGCGCTCCGCATAGGGCCGCCCGCTGGCCAGCGCCATCGCGCTGAACGGGGCGACCCGGCTAGACATGGAACTGCGAAAGGAAAAGGCGCCGGACCTGCCGGTACCACTGGATTCCCAGCGGCTGCGGCGGGTGCTCGAAACGGGTATGGACCCGTTCCCCGTAGAAAACGCGAAGGTCTTCCGACGCTTGTGCGGCCACCGCGACATCGAACTGGAAGGTGCGCTCCAGCGTCCGCGCACCCTTCGTGTCGCGCGGATCGGTCGCCAACTGCCCCCCCCCGTCGGTGGCCAGCACGCGGCTGGGCAGGTATTCGTCGGCGGCGGGCACCTCCCGCGCCACCAGCGCGTCGCGCACCACGTCGGGCTGGTGCGCCAGACGCACCGAGACCCGGGTCGTCGACGCACGCACGGCATCGACCGAGTCCTGTGCAACCACCGCCCGGGCAACCAGTTGTGGCCTGTCGATGACGTAGCCGAGCACTTCGCCCTGCCGGTAATAACGCCCGGCCATGTCATGCGGCCTGGTGAGTGTGAATATCCCGCCGACACCAGAGCGCACCAACAGCAACTCCATGCGTTGGTCCAATGTGCGAAGCGCCTCGCGCTCAGCGTCGATCTGGTCCTGCACCACCGCCGCCTGCGACCGATCGATGATCGCCTGAGCACGGTGGATAGCTTCCAGTTCGGCCAAGCGCGCGCGCGACACAGCCTGCTGGGCCTCCAGTGCCGGGTTGCGGGCCTGAATCAGCAGGTCGCCAGCCTTCACACTGGCGCCGGACGTCGCCACCAGGCGCTCCACGAAGCCATCGTGGCCTGCCCTCACCGTCGCCGACTGCGGCAACCACACGACCCCTTCGCCGACCGTGTAGAAAGGCGCCGGGACGACAAAAAGAAGGGCTGCCAACGCCAGCGTGCTGCCAATGGAAACAGCCAGCACCCGCGGCCGGTGCTGGCGAAGGCGGGTGCTACCTGCCACATGCCGGATACTCTTGACGACCGGTAGGATGGCCATGGCGGCCACCGCCCACAATGCCAACAGCACCCCGACAAAGAAGAACTCGCTGGCAATGAACAAGGCGATGGCCACCGTGACGAGCATGCGATAGATCGTCGACAGGACGCCATACACCGCCAGCCACGCCTTTTCCAGCACGGATTCGTCGGGCGTCTCGGCGTCTGCGGCACCAAACGCGTAGCGCTCGGCCAGATAACCCCAGTAGCGCGTCGCGCGCTGCGCGAGGTTGGGCATCTCGAGCAGATCCGACAGGATGTAATAGGCGTCGTAACGCAGCAGCGGATTGCCATTGAAGATCAGTGTGGATACACCGGCCACCACCATCACGTTGAACAGCACCGCGCGCAACGGGGAAGGTTCGACAAGCAGCCACAGATAGAACGCAATCGCGGCGATGAAGAGTTCGACGGCCATGCCAGAAGCGCCGACCACCGCACGCTGCAGGCGCGAGCGGAACACGGTGGAGGCCGAAGCTTCGACATAGGGAACCGGGATCAGCACCAGCATCACCAGGCCGAGGTCGTGCACCTCGCCCCCGCCGCGCTTGACCGCCGCCGCATGCCCGAACTCGTGCAGGGCCTTGATCAGGGGAAACACCAGCCACAACATGAGCAGGTTGCCCCCGGCCAGGATGCGGTCGGAGAAGTTGCCGGTCAGTTCCGCCCATTGGGGCGGCAGCAGCAGCAGCGCAGGCAACACGACAAACAGCCACAACATGCCGCCCCAGCGGCTCCACAACACGTCGATCAGGGGCCGGATCCGGTTCAGGAACGCATCCGGATCCCACAGATGGATCCGGATCGCCATCGGGTTCATGTACGAACGCCGGCGTGTCGAGCGGTCCTGGCGCTCACCGCGCTCGAACAACTCTGTCGCATCCGACGTCGCATCGCTTTGCAGAAGATCGGCCGCGTGCAGCTGGCCGAGCATGCGGATGACCTCGTCCTGGGTCGGCGCCTGTTCGCCGAGCTTGCGATTGGCCAGTTCCCACAACTCCTGGACCGTGCGGACTCCGTTCATCGCGGCAATCACAAAGCGCGCTGACGGCGTGAAGCGGTGCACCCGGTTCGAGATCGGGTCCTGGAGCAGGTACCACAAGCCGCCCCGATAACGCATCCGGTGCAGCCGCGCATGCGTGCGCAGGTTCGGGCGCAGGCCGGCAACGCGGTACCAGGAATTGGACAGCAGCGGGTCTGTCATGCTTCGCCCGGGGCCGCCTTTACCCGAACCACTTCCAGGCCCACAGGCGCAACCAGTCGACCAGGGGATGGGTCCATATCCAGATGAGCTTGCGCTCGCCGACCTCGACCTTCCCGATCCCTTCCATGCCCGGGCGCAAGCGCACCGTGGCCTGGTCGAGCTGCGCTTCGACACGGAAATAGTTCCGTCCGTCCTGGGGCGTCGAAATCGGAGTGACCTGCCGTACCGTGAAGGACAGGCGCTCCTGGGGCATGCCCGACAACGCCAGCTCCCCACGCGCACCTTCGCGGACATAGGCAATATCGCGCTCGTCGACATTGAGCACAACACGGTAGGAATCCAGCGGGGCCACTTCAAACAGCAGCTTGCCCGGCTCCACCGGGGAACCGAGCAGCTGGCTCAGGTCCCCCAACACCACGATGCCATCGAACGGCGCGGTCAGGCTTGCCCGCTCCAGCCTCTCGTCGACCAGCGCGAGTTGCGCGCGCGCCTGGTCGCCCTGGGCGCTGGCGACCGCCATGGCCGCGCGGTCCTGCACTGCAGCCGCCTGGCGGAACCTGCGCTGCGTCTGCTCTGCCTCGGACACCCACCGGGTGCGTTCCAGCTTCAGTTCCCGGTCGTCCAGCCGGGCAAGAACCTGCCCCTTCTTCACCGTATTGCCGGCACGCACAAAACTCTCCATCACGAAGCCCTGGAACGGCGCCACCACTGCGCTTTGAACCGAACCCTCGATGACGGTTCTGGAGGACACCCGGTAATTGGACGTCGCAAACCCGAGGATGGCGACAACGAGCACTGCGCCCAGCGCAACCAGCTTGAGGCCAGGATGGCGCGGGCCGAACAACGCCAGCGCGCCGGCCCGTGTGGCATCGCGGGTACGCTGCCAGGCGCTGCGTTCGCGATCACGCTTGAGCACATAAATCGGCCCCAGCAACAGGCCGAGCATGTTGCACAACTCAAGCTCGGCGGCATCAAAGGGGCTCTTGGCGGAACGTTCGAACGTCAGCACACCAACCTTGCGGCTGTCGTCGACCAGCGGCACCGACATGACGCTAGCGCCATTGCGCGCGGACGACAGGGTAGCGTGGGCGAGGCCGCCCACCGCATCGTTGTCCAGCGCAGGGTGCACGATCGACATGTCGAGGTCCAGCGCCTCGTCCATCGCCTCAGCGATCAGGCGGACGAAGTCGCTGCGTGCGTCAAAGCTGGCGGTGTGCGAGATGGCCAGCACTTGGGCGGCGCCACTTTTCTCGAGCCCCATACCGACCCGCTCGCAGCCCAGTCGTTGCGCCAGCTCATTGGCAACCGCCAGCGCCGAAGCCCCGAGCTTTTCCTCCTGCAGCGCCGTGGCGACAGCCTCTGACGCTACGGTCAGCCGCGCAACGGTCTTTTGCTGGTCAGCGACCAGCTGCTGGCGGAACCAGTCGATCAGCCAGGCGCTGCCCCAGTGCAGAAGTCGCAGGGCACGCTGCAATTGCTGGTCCTTGAGGTCCGCAATGTCCAGGATCACTGCACCATACAGCACCCCGGACACCTCGATCGGATAACCGACATGGGCAGACTGCGGGCTCGGGCTACGGCCTGCCTGGCTCGCGCGCCGCTCCTGGGCCACATGTTCCACCACCCGGCGCCGCTCCTTGACCACCCGGTCGACGATTCCACGCCGCTCCGTAAGCGCCTTCTCCGCGGCGAGGCCCAGGTATTTGACGTTGCGCGTGGCATCCGGCCAGACCGCCGCAGCACCAAAACCTCCATCCTTGTCCGGCCCGAGCACCAGCAGTGCAGCACTCACATGGTCGATCTGAGCGCAAAGGATCGCCAACCAGCTCGAACAGAATTCGGCGGTGCTGGTGGGTGATGAAAAGTGGTCCCACGCGGCGGTCTCGTCCTTGACCCGCGTGCCGTCACCCAGCGAATAGATGGCCGCGCCGCTCACCCGCCCTCCGACAACGGGAAGAACCCGGTCAGGATCGTACGCTTTGTCAGCGAAGACCCGGCACTCTTACGGGAACAGCTATGGCCAGAAAGAAACCGACCTGCGGCCATCTCAGACAGGAACGACACCGGCACCCGCGGTGGCCGCACGCGCCGCCTTCTTGGCCACCGCCGGTGTGCTCTTGGCCGCCGGGGCAGCAATCAGGTCTGGGCCCACTTCCGGCTCCGTGGCGGCCTTGCCAACCTCGGTCACAAGAAGCCGGTCCTTGACCGCGGTGAAGTTGCGCATCGACTGGAGATGCAGGTAGACCAGTTCCAGTTCATCGGTCGCTGCCAGGTCGGCCAACTTCTCCGCCGGCAAGGCCTTGAGGCGCTTCCTGTCCACGGCCTGAAAACCGCCGAGGGACATCTTCTCGCCACTTTCGAGCGTGAACTGCGCCTGCATCGGCTCCAGCAGGTCGAGTTCCTTGAGTTTGCCCGTGAACGCCTGCGTGCGCAGGAACTGGGCACGGTACTCCTGCAGGAACTTCAGCACGTTGTCGACATACGGCGTGTGCTTGCCGTCTTCGGTGAACAGTGCATTGCCCCGGCCCTGGTAGTTGAGGCCCTGGAATGCCTCGTCGACACACAATGTGAAGGTCTTGCCGTCGGCACTGGGTGAAAAAACAAACGGGTAGCGCCGGATGAAGGCCGGCACATATTTGGCGCTCCAGCTGTCGTCCTCGGTCAGGTACAGGTTTTCGTTGGGTCGCGCACCCAGGATCACCACCGGCATCACACCGTCGCCGCTTTGGGCGAACACGATCGCGTACTCGGGAGCCGACTGCGGAAACTCAACCGCCATCAAGGGGACGGAGTTGACCTTGCGTGTGAAGGCAAAACCGCGCCCCGCCTCGACCGAACACTTGGCGTGCCGGCCATTGGACACCGGCACCGCAGTCTCATAAATCAACAACTGGGTTGGCATGTAAGAAAGCTCCTTGAATCGATCATACGTTGGAAAGTGTGGCCTTCAGGTCCGGGCTCAGTTTGGGCGCCGAGCTGATCTGGACACGCAGGGTGGCGTTGGGATTGCGCGCGTCGGCGGTCCGTGCAAGCTGATTGACGAAATCACCCTGCCAGCTGCTGGCCTTGCTTGCTGCCGGCGCTGCGGGCAAAGCGGCAACCTGTGCGGAGAGGCCGGACCAGTCGATCACGGGAGCGCCAGGGTAGGACGCAGGCACGGCGTCGTAGCTGTGGACCGTCGACTCGACCACCGGAGCGGTCCCCACCGACACCGCCGCGGGCACGGTGCGGATGCCACTGGCCAGCGTACCCGCCATGGCGCCGCCATCGGCGTGGTCCAGGCCTGCGACGTGTCCCAACTCGTGGCTGATGGCACTGAGCAGGTCCATGCGGCCCGAGGCGCTGCCCTGCGACGCAACGAGCGCCCCGCCGGACAGGGCGAACTCGCGGTCGTCGCCCGGTGTGCGGTCCACGAACCAGCCGTAGCCGGCCGCATCCACGTCCAGCACCACGATACCGTCGTGTTCCGCGCCCAACGCCAGGCC
>JANMZX010000645.1:0-6903 GCA_031383745.1 Rhodoferax sp.
GCGCGCTGTCTGCCGGCATCGCCACCTTCGGCATGGGAAGGATCCGGGTAGCCCCAGTGCACCTTGACCGGTTGCCCGCCGGCGCCGCCGAAGAACACCGGGCAGATTTCCGCCGCGGCGCTGTCGCAGACAGTGATCACGATCGACAGCGGCGGTGCGCCGTCGGCGCTGAATTCGTCCCAGCTCTTGCTGCGGTAGCCGCTGGTGTCGATACCGGCCTGCTGCAGCGCCTCGACGGCAAACGGATTGATGCGGCCGCTGGGTGCGCTGCCGGCGCTGTGGGCATGCACGTCGCAGCCCAGTTGCGCAGCCCAGTGGTTGAGCATGCCTTCGGCCAGCACGCTGCGCGCCGAGTTGTGGGTGCACAGGATCAGGATGTGGGTGGTCATGGGGTCTCAGGCGTTCGTCGTGCCGATGCGGCTCATCTCGTCTTGCAGTGACATGCGTGCCAGCTTGTCAAGCGGCAGCGCCAGCATGAGTTGAATGCGCCTCTGGAGCACGATGGCGGTGTCCATGAAAGCCCGCGCCTTTTGTTCAAAACTTCCCTGGACCGCCGCCGGGTCTGGCACCCCCCAATGTGCCGTCATGGGCTGGCCGGGCCAGACCGGGCAGACTTCGCCAGCGGCGTTGTCGCAGACAGTCAAAACGAAGTCCAGATCGGGTGCACCGGCCGCCGCAAATTCATCCCACCCTTTGCTGCGAAATCCCTCGGCTGGAATGCGCAGTTGCCGCAAGGTTGCCAAGGCAAACGGATTGACCACCCCGCTCGGGTGACTGCCGGCAGAGTACGCTTTGAAGCGCCCCGCACCGAGATGGGTCATCATCGCTTCCGCCAGGATCGACCGGGCGGAGTTACCGGTGCAAATGAAAAGTACGTGCTTGGTATTGTTGTCCATGACAGGGCCTCAGCAGTTGTTGCAAATGGGACGGGTGTCGACTGCACAAGCCTCCCCCTGGCAGCAATGCGCCGTCAGGTAGGCCAACAGGTTGTTCATGTGGACGAAGGACGCCCGGTAGATCAGGCTGCGGCCGTCGCGCTCCTGCGACACCAGGTCGGCGTGCATCAGCTCCTTGAGGTGGAACGACAGCGTCGATGCCGGCACCTCCAGGCTCGCCGACAAAGCGCCGGGCGTCATTCCCGCCGGGCCTGCGGCCACCAGGGCCCGGAATATGCGCAGGCGCGCGCTTTGTGCCAATGCGGCCAGGGCAGAGATGGCGTTGGTTTCTTCCATATTACTATTATTATGGAAATATCAAATGAAAACAAGTGGGCGCGCACAATAGCCACCATCCGGTTCAACCAACCCACACAGGCACAACCCATGACCCTTATGCCCGCGCACCGCCGTACCCATGCCCTCCTTGCCGGCCTGGCACCATGAACACCGTCAGCTGGTACTCCCGCTTTGCCAAGGCGGCGTCGCATTTCTGCGGCCGCCCGCGGGTGTTCAGCCTGGCCGTGGCCACCATCGCGGTGTGGATCATCACCGGGCCGCTGTTCGGATTCAGCGACACCTGGCAACTGGTCATCAATACCGGCACCACCATCGTCACCTTCCTGATGGTGTTCCTGATCCAGAACACCCAGAACCGCGACACGGAGGCGATCCAGATCAAGCTCGACGAGCTTATCCGCTCCACCAAGGGTGCGCACAACGCCCTGCTGGACCTGGAGGAACTGGAGCAGGAGAACCTCGACGCGTTCAAGGCCAGATACCAGGCGCTTGCGGCTGCGGCGCGCAACAACGTAGGCCTGGGCAACCTGGATACCGACACGCCGGAACCCTGAGCGCGCCCGGTCGGTGCGTGTGCCGCCCAGGCATTGCGCGTGGCGAAGGCCTTGATTCGGCTGCAGACCACACCATCTACCGCACTTGCACACCACACGCCCGGCCTGCCCGTCGGCGCTCTCCCGCATGTCCATCGCCCCGCTCGTCCTGTTCTCCAGCCTGCTGCACGCCTTTGTCGGATGGAGGCTGGCGCCGGATTTGGCCGTATGGCAGCCCTGGCTCGGCACGTCTACCGCGGTGCTGCTGCTGCTCTCGGCGGTACTGATGCCGCTGGGTTTTCTGGCGCGCCGCGTGGCCCGGCCGCCGTGGTCGGTGCCGCTGGCCTGGTCGGGGCTGCTGTTCATGGGGCTGTTTTCGTCGCTGTTCGTCCTCAGCGTGCTGCGCGATACCGTGTTGCTGGGCGCCATCGTAGTGCACTGGATGTGGCCTTCGGTGGTCGCGCTGGATGCACTGCGGGTCGACGGCGCGCTGGCCGTGCTGCTGCTGTCGCTGGCCATCACCGGCTGGGGATTCGTGAATGCACGCCGCACCGCGGCCGTGGTGCGGGTGGATGTGCCCATCACCAACCTGCCCGAGCGGCTGCATGGCTTCACCGTGGCGCAGATCAGCGACATCCATGTCGGCCCCACCATCCGCAACCAGTACCTGCGGCGCATCGTCGATCGTGTCAACGCCCTGGGGGCCGACATGGTGGCGATCACCGGCGACCTGGTCGACGGCAGTGTGCGGGACCTGGTTGCCCATGTCGATCCGCTGCGCGACCTGGTGTCGACCCACGGCACGTTCTTCGTCACCGGCAACCACGAGTACTACTCGGGCGTCGACAGCTGGACCGACGCCCTGCGCGGCCTGGGCATCCGGGTGCTGATGAACGAACACGTGGTCCTGCACCACGGCGCTGACGACGCCGGCCACGCCACGATGGTCGTGGCCGGGGTGACGGATTTCAACGCCCACCACTTCGACAAGAGCCACCAGAGCGACCCGCACCGTGCCATGGCCGACGCGCCGGGCCATGCCGGGTTCCGGCTGCTGCTGGCGCACCAGCCGCGCAGCGCGCCTGCGGCGGCGGCGGCCGGCTTCGACCTGCAGCTGTCGGGCCATACCCACGGCGGCCAGTTCTGGCCCTGGAACCATTTCGTCTACCTGCAGCAGCCGTTCACAGCGGGTCTGCACAAGCTGCAGGCATTGTGGGTGTACACCAGCCGCGGCACCGGCTACTGGGGGCCGCCCAAACGCTTTGGCGCGCCGTCGGAGATCACGCACCTGCGCCTGGTGCGCGCCGCCGGCTGAGACGCCGGGAGACACGGGCCTGCGCCGGGCGCCTGCCTACCGGCCCAGGCGCCCCAGCTCGCCCGGAATCGCCTGCGCCAGATAGTCGTAGACCCTGCGCACCAGCCGGTTGCCACGGATCTCGCGGTGCACCGCGAGCCAGCAGGGCAAGGGCGGGATGGCCAGCTGGGGCAACACCGCCACCACGCCGGGCCAGTGCGCCAGGTTGTAGGCCGCGACAAAGCCGATGCCGGCGCCCTCCGCCACCAGCCGCCCGTAGGCGACCTGGTCGTCGGTGCGCAGCGCAAACTGCTCGCGCGTGATGCGCACGCCCATCGCCGCAAAACCACGGATCACCAGGTCGTCGCGGTCGTAACCGATCAGCCGATGCTGCAGCAACTCCGTGGCGTCGCGCGGGGTGCCGGCGCGCGCCAGGTAGTCGCGGTGTGCGGCCGCCACGATCGGGATGTCGGCGAGCTTTCTGGCCACCAGCGAGGTCTGCCGCGGGCGCAGCATGCGCACCGCGATGTCGGCATCACGGCGAAGCAGGTTGTCCACCGTGTTCGACGCCACCAGCTCGATCTCGATGCCGGGCTCCTCGCGCTGCAACCCGGCCAGCACGCGCGGCAGCAGCCACACGGCAGCCACTTCGCTGGTCGTGATGCGCACCGTGCCGCTGGTCCGGTCGCGCGCCTTGGCCAGGCTGCGCGACAGCGCCTGTGCGCTGTCCTGCATGCCGCGCGCAGCATCTGCGATAGCCAGCGCCGCGGCGGTGGGCGTGAGGCCGCGGCCGGTGCGTTCGAACAGGGGCGTTGCCAGCTGCGCCTCCAGCTCGGCCACATGGCGGCTGAGCGTGGGCTGCTGCGCGCCCAGGCGGCGCGCGGCGCCGCTCAGGCTGCCGTCGTCGAGCACCGCCAGAAAGCTCTTCACGAGCGCCCAGTCGAAACCATCCGGCAGTTGTGTAGCCATGCGAAATTGTATGGCTGGGTTGCCGACTTCGACAATTGCCGGATGGGGCAGGACGGCGCAGACTCCAGCCCACTCGTCGTCAACGCCCGGCACACGGGAAGCCACCATGCCCACACCCACATCCACATCCATATCCACACCCCCATCTGCAGCGGCGCCTACGTCTGCGGCTGCGACTGCGTCTCGACGTGTCGTGCTGGTCCTCGGCGCCAACGGCCGTTTCGGCCTGGCAGCTGCACAAGCCTTTTGCGCTGCCGGCTGGCAGGTCGTCACGCCCCTGCGCCGCGACCCGGTGGCCGGTATTCCCGCTGGCGTGCGGGTGTCGACAACCCGGCTGGAAGACACGGCGCAACTCGCGCGCGAAGCGGCCAGCGCGCAGGTGGTGGTGCACGCCGTCAACCCGGTCTACACCCGTTGGGCCACCGAGCTGCTGCCGACGGCCCGCTGCGGCATGGACGTGGCTCAGCGGCTGGGCGCGCGGCTGCTGCTGCCAGGCAATGTCTACAACTTCGGCGCTGCGATGCCATCGCTGCTGCGGGAGGACACCCCGCAGCGCGCTACCACCCGCAAGGGCACATTGCGCATCGCGCTGGAGGCGGAACTGGTGCAACGCAGCGCCAACGGGCAGTTGCGCGCAACCGTGATTCGCGCGGGCGACTTCTTCGGCGGCGGTTCGGGCAACTGGTTCGACCTGGCCATCGCCAAGTCGCTGCGAGCCGGCCGGCTGGTGTATCCGGGCCCGACCGACGTGCCGCACGCCTGGGCCTACCTGCCGGATCTGGCACGCGCGTTCGTGGCGATTGCGAACCGACCGACCGGCGCCTGCGCAGCGTTCGAGCGGTTCCATTTCGCCGGCAATACTGTCACGGGAGACGCGCTGCTGACGGGAATCGCCCAGGCGGCGGAGTCGCTGGGCGTGCGGCCTGCCAGTGGCTGGTCACGCGCCGGCATGCCGTGGCGCGTGATCAGGCTCGGTGGCCTGGCGGTGCCGGTGTGGCGCGAACTGGCCGAGATGGCCTATCTGTGGCACGTGCCGCATGCACTGGACGGCCGCGCGCTGGAAGCGGCGGTGGGCCTGCCGGCCGGCACGGCGCTGCCGGACGCACTGCGCCAGACGCTGGCGGCGCTGGGGTATGGTCGACATCGGGAATCCATCACGACAGCGGGCTGACGCTGGCGGCCAACCCGCAGCCCGATGCAGTCAGCCTGCAGGTGAGGACCTGCCCGCGCCCGGACGGCTGCGCACCCGCAGCGCGCCCGGCACGCCCAATTGCGGATGCAGCGTGCCGGCGACGGCCCAGGCCCCCAGCAGGGCCAGACCGGCCGCGGCAAACACACCGGCGACCGGAGAAAATTGCAACACCAGCCAGGCCACACCCGGCCCGACGATGCCCGACACATCGCGGAAGGTCGAGTACACGGCCGACATGTCGGTGCGTTGCGAAGGCTTCACCGACATCATGAACGGCAGGCCGCCGCAGATGTCGAGCAGCACCAGAAAGCAGGCGCCGAGAAACACCAGCGCCACTGTCGCCCAGGGCCAGGGCGACACCAGCGCGCCAGCCACAAAACACAGACCCGACATCACGAAGCCGGTGCGCACCGCATGCCGCACCGAGTGGCGCTGCATCCAGCCCAGCATCAAGGGGGCGAAGAAGGTGCCCAGGCTGACCACCGACGTCACCGTGCCGGCGATCTGGTCGCCCAGTCCGTTCTGGACCGCGTAGATGCCGAGGTACACCACGAACACCCACCAGCCGCAGGAGCGCATCAGGGCGAAGTACCAGCCCGCTACCAGCCGCGGCTGGGACAGGAAGCGGCCGAGGTAGGCCAGCGGATTGCGCGATGCCTGCGCCGGCATGACCATCACGCGGCTGTTGCCGACGCCCGCCCACCAGAAAACGCCGAGCATCGTCAACGCGGCCACGGCGACGAGGAGGAAAGGCGCTCCGTGCCAGACCGGCAACAACCAGACGCCGAGCACTGGCCCCACGGTCCAGCCGACCCCGCCGTACAGCAGCCGCGTGGTCTCGAGTCGCCCGAAATCGGCCTTGGCGATGTTGTCGAGCACATAGGCGTTGAAGCAGACGAAGACCATGGCCGAGGCCACCGCATGGCACAACAGGGCCAGTGTGGTGAGCTTGCCGCCGAGGACGCCGAAGACCGCAGCCAGCAGGTAGAAACCCACCCCCATCGCGAACACCGCGCGCCGCGGCAGGACGCGGGCCAGCACCGGCATGCTCAAGGCGGTCAGCAGCGACACGATACCGATCGCGAAGTACCACTGCGACACCACCACTGCGCTGCCCCAGGCCCGGTACATCAGCAGCGGATAGACCGACAACATGGTGCCGCGCACGACAGCGTCGAATGCCGCGATCGAGGCGAAAGCGCGTATGCCCGGCTTGGCAGGGCGGCGTTGCAAGGGTGGCTGGGACGGTGGGTGCGACCGCATCCGCGCCAGTATCGCACCCGCGTTCAGGCCGTCGACAGCCTGGCCGCCGACGCGCGGCTCAGGCCGAACCACTGCAGCTCTGCCATCAGGGACACGGTGACCACATGCAACAGCACATAGGCAACGCCCCACGGGCCCGGCTGCACCAGAGCGCCGCGCAGCAGCGCGATACACGCCAGTGCCCACGCCAGGTTGCCGACCACGAACAGCCAGACCAGGCCGCGGGGAACCGGCTGGCGGGTGCCAACATACGCGGCCGCCAGGCCATAGGCCAGCAGGAACCAGCCGGTGCCTTGCAGCAATGCCGCTGGCAGATTGCACCATTGCGCCAGCGCGTCGGTGAACCCGAGCTGCATTGCGCCAGTGAGAAATCCGGTCGCTGAATCGGCCAGCAGGACGCGGGGCAGGAAACGTGGG
>JANMZX010000654.1:0-6732 GCA_031383745.1 Rhodoferax sp.
TGCATCTGTTTGCCATCGCCCACACGGACCACCGGTGCGGAGTGGAAGCGGGTGCCGATCGCCAGGCCTTCGGCCAGGTGCTGGTGCGTGGACGCGCCAGTGAGCAGCGCCGGCTGGTAACGCGTGGCGGTGCCGGCCGTATAGCGACCGTGCCGCACGAAGTAGCCCTGCACCTCGGCCGGCTCGACGCCCGTGCCGGCTGGCTCGCCCGGCTTTTTCAGCGGCGCGCTGAGCATGGCCGCCCATTCTCGGTCGAAGTCGATCAGTTCCTTGGCCACTGCCTGCCGCTCGGCGGAATAGGTATGGAGCAGGCTCGGTGGGCAGCGCCCCCGCAGCACCGCAGCGAGCTTCCATCCCAGGTTGAAGGTGTCCTGCATCGAGACGTTCATGCCCTGGCCGGCCTTCGGGCTGTGGGTGTGGCACGCGTCGCCGGCAATGAAGACGCGCGGCACCCGTGTGCCGGTCTCATCGGGCTCGAGATCGTCGAACCGGTCACACAGCCGCTGGCCGATTTCATAGACCGACCACCACGCCACTTCCTTCACCTCCAGGGTGTAGGGATGGAAGATCCGCCGCGCGGCAGCAACCAGTTGGTCGATGCTGATGTTGCGCGCGGCCACCCGCTCGTTGACATTGAGCTTGTCCAGTTCCACATAGATGCGGACCAGGTACCCCCCCTCACGCGGGATCAATACGATGCTGCCTTCCGCGGCCGACTGGATCAGCGCCTTGAAGCGGATGTCCGGGAAATCGGTGACTGCGAGCACGTCCATGACGCCCCAGGCATGGTTGGCAGAATCGCCCTGCAGCGAACGTCCGATCGATTGCCGCACCCCGCTGCGCGCACCGTCGCAGCCCACGACATAGCGGGCACGGATGGTTTCCACTTCACCCAGGTGCCCTTCATCCTGCCGCTCGAACCGGACCGTGACCGGGTGGTCGGACGCGCCGTCGGGCGCACGCTCGAGCCCCGCCAGGCGCCGGCCGTAGTGCGGCACCAGGCGCGACGGCGAGCGTTGCATGGTGTCGAGGTAGAAGTCGTGCACGCGGGCCTGGTTCAGGATCACGTGCGGCATGTGGGACAGGCCGTGCTCCACATCCTGCACGCGGCCACTGCGCACGATGCGGCTGCCATCGCTGTCATCGGGCTTCCAGAAGGTTGTCTCGTTGACCCAATAGGCCTCCTTCAGGACGCGCTCGGCAAAACCGAAGGCTGCGAACATCTCCATGGTGCGGCAGGCGACGCCGTCGGCCTGCCCCAGTTGCAAGGGGCCAGGCTTCTGCTCCACGACGACGGTGCGGATGTCGGGGAAAGCCGCCAACTGCGCGGCGAGGGTCAGGCCTGCCGGTCCGCAGCCGACGATCAGCACGTCTGCATCGGCGGGAAGGGTATCGCCCGCAGGCAGCCCCAGGGCCGGCACTGCTGCGTCGGGCAAGCCGGGGTCGCCAGCTCGAAATCCATTGAGATGAAACTGCATGTCCCTGGCTCCTGTGCTCTGTCGGTTGAATGCGTGCGGGGGTGATTCGAGGGCTGGCAGCGGAGGGCAACCTGCTTGCTGCTAGCACGAAATCTCCACGGCTCCTTGATCTGCCGCAAATGTCGCAGGCTTCGACTATTGCGTCAAAGCGAAAAGTCGAATACATCGAATATCGTTTCAATATACAGCGCTACACTGCCGCCATGGCAAAGCTCGACCTGGACTGGCTCGGCGTATTCATCGAAATCTACAAGACGCAAAGCGTCTCGCGTGCGGCGCGCGCGCTGGGCATGGAGCAGGCCAGCGCGAGCATCGTGCTGAACAAGCTGCGGCGCCATTTCGAGGACCCGCTGTTCTGCCGCACCTCGGCCGGCATGGCCCCGACGACACGCGCCCAGGCCATCTACCCTGACCTGCTCGAGGCGCAGGTGCGGCTCGACAAGGCGCGCGGGGCCACCGGCGCGTTCGCGCCGCAGCAGGCGACCCGCGAGTTCCGGATCTGCATGACCGACATCAGTGAAATCGTGTTGCTGCCGCGGCTGATCAACCATCTGCAGAAGACCGCACCGGGCCTGGTCATCGAGGCGGAGAAGATCTCGACCGACAGCCGCCGCCGGCTCCAGTCGGGCGAGATGGATCTGGCCGTGGGTTTCACGCCCGACCTGGAGGCCGGCTTCTACCAGCAGGCCCTGTTCGCGCAGGATTTCGTCTGCCTGGCCGCCAGCGAACACCCGCGCATTGGCGCGAAACTCACGCGCAAGTCGTTCTCGGCGGAGGGGCACATCCTGGTGACGGCATCGGGCACAGGCCATTCGATCGTCGACAAGGTGCTGGCCAGGAACAAGGTGGAACGCCGCGTGGTGCTGCGCGTGCAGAGTTATCTCGGCGTGGCCCGGATCGTGGCGCAAACCGAGTTTCTGGTGATCGTGCCACGGCAACTGGGCGATGCGCTGGCGCAGCAGGAACGCGTCAAGGTGCTGGCGCCGCCGGTGGCGCTGCCCAGCTACAAGGTCAAGCAGCACTGGCACGAGCGCTTCAACGCCGACGCGGGAAACCGGTGGCTGCGCCAATCGATGGTGGCGCTGTTTTCGGGGCCGGCGATGAAGGTCTGACGGGGCCCCGTTCATCGGACTCCAGCGCCGCCGTGCCGTCTTCGCGCGAGAAGGTGGTCGCAGCCAAGACCCTTTGCAGCCCGGGAATGGTCATCCAGATTGGGGATGACCGATGCCCTGCGCCAGGCTCACGATAGGTCACGATGTGGATATGGACCAGCGTTCGAGTCGTCCACGCGATTTCGCTACCAGAACGCCCACCTGACCGGAGTTACCAACCCGAACATGTGCGCGGTCGCAACCACGCGGGGTGCCCCATGCCATTCATCCGATCCGCCTGTCTCGCCTGCGTGATGCTCCTTGCCAGCATGGTTGCCGCAGCGGTTGACGTGGCATCCCTGCTCAAGGAGTTGTCCCAGCAAAGTGTCACGGGCAAGGCATTCAAGTTGGCATTCTGGATGCCCCCGGAGTTCTTTGTCCTGGCCTACGCCAACATGGGCGCCAACGAGCAGCGGCAGCTCAGGGCAATGCTGCAGGGCTACACACTGTTCTTTGTCGCAGATGCCCAGTTCGGTCTCATGGCTACGCCAACCGCCAGGCCGCGCTCCGACATCATGGGCTCGACCCATCTCGTGCTGAACGGCGGCCAGAACATCAGTCCCGTTCCGGATGCGGAAATCGGTCGCGATCTGAAACTGTTTCTGGACACCATCAGGCCGCTGCTCCAGGCGCAAATGGGCAAGGTGGGCGAGACACTGGAACCCCTCGTGTTCCGGCTGCCGAAACCTGCGGATCAACTGGAGGCGGCGGGCAGCGGGCGCGTCAAAATCTCGATATCAGGCGATGAATTCCTGTGGCGACTCCCGCTCGGCAGTGTCTTGCCGCCGACCTTCGACCCGGACACAGGAGAGCAGTTTCCGGGAAACTATCTGTTCAGCCCCTTCACCGGCAGGAAACTGGCACCGAAGTGATGCGGCCAGTTGTGACGAGGGTGCAATAGGTTCGCCGTATGGCATTGGAGCCGTTCATTCCACGGACTTGCCCCGCGACGCACCCCGGTAGCGCGACCGGCGCAGCACCATCCAGCCGCTGCCTGCGCTAAAACAGGCTCTGCTGCCCCGCCAGCAACGCCGGCCGGAACAGCGTCTCGTCCATCTCCACCCGCTGCCGATTCAGGCCCAGCCGGGCGCAGGCCTTGTGGAACCGCTGCGAGATCAGATCCGCCCATACCCCGCTGCCCTTCATGCGGGTGGCGAAATCGGCGTCGTAGTCCTTGCCGCCGCGCATCTCGCGGATACGCGCCATCACGCGCGCGGCACGGTCGGGGTAATGCTGTGCCAGCCATTCCTGGAACAGTGCGTTGAGTTCCCAGGGCAGCCGCATGACGGTGTAGAAGGCACTGCCTGCGCCCGCCGCTGCCGCTGCCTCGAGCACCTGCTCCATGTCGTCGTTGATGAACGGGATCTGCGGCGCCACACTCACACCCACCGGCACACCGGCGTCGGCCAGCGCGCGGATGGTGCGCAGCCGGCGGTGCGGCGCCGCGGCACGCGGCTCCAGGATGCGGGCCAGCCGCGGGTCGAGCGTGGTGATCGTCACGTAGACCGCAGCCAGGCGCTGGGCGGCCATGGGCGCGAGCAGGTCGAGATCACGCTCGACCCCACTGCCCTTGGTGACGATGGCCAGCGGGTGGTGGCAGGTGTGCAGCACTTCCAGCACCGCACGCGTGATCTTCCACTCGCGTTCGGCCGGCTGGTAGGCATCGGTCGCGGAGCCAATCACGATCTGGCGCGGCACGTAGCCCGGCGCCTGCAACTCGCGTGACAACACCTGCGCCAGGTTGGGCTTGGCGATGATGCGGGTCTCGAAATCCAGCCCGGGCGACAGGTTCAGGTAGCTGTGGGTGGGGCGCGCATAACAGTAGATGCAGCCATGTTCGCACCCGCGGTACGGGTTGAGCCCGTAGTCGAAATGGATGTCGGGGGAGTCGTTGCGGGTGATCGCGCTCTTGGCGTCCTCACCGGTGACGACCGTGGCAGGCCGGATTGCCTGCCCTGCCAGCGAGTCGTCGAGTGAACTCCAGCCGTCATCGAAAACGTCGCGCGCATCGCTTGCGAAACGGTGCGCCATGCGGGACGCGCTGCCACGCCCCTTGATCGCACCGACCAGGTGGATGGGTTGCGTGATACTGGACATACATCCAGTATACGGACCACCCCGGCAGGGGTCAAGCGTAGTCGCGTTCGAGCAGGCGTGCGCGCGCCTCGTGGTACTCGCGGCGCAGTTGCGCCACGTAGTCGGCGGTGCTGCGCACCTTGTTGATGGCACCGATGCCCTGTCCGCAGCCCCAGATGTCCTTCCAGGCCTTCTTGGCGTCGCCACCGAAGTTCATGCGGCTCGGGTCGCTCTCGGGCAGATGGTCCGGGTCGAGGCCTGCCGCGCGGATGCTGGGGGCCAAGTAGTTACCGTGCACGCCGGTGAACAGGTTGCTGTAGACGATGTCGTCCGAGTTGCTGGCCACGATCGCCTGCTTGTAGGTCTCGGCGGCGCGCGCCTCCTCGGTGGCGATGAAGGCCGAGCCGATGTAGCCGAAGTCGGCGCCCATCGCCTGGGCGGCCAGCACCGCACCACCGGTGGCGATCGAGCCCGACAGGGCCAGCGGGCCGTCGAACCATTGGCGGATCTCCTGGACCAGCGCAAACGGGCTCTTGACACCGGCGTGCCCGCCGGCGCCCGCGGCCACCGCGATCAGGCCGTCAGCGCCCTTGTCGATGGCCTTGTGTGCGAACTTGTTGTTGATGATGTCGTGCAGCACCACACCGCCATAACTGTGCGCCGCGGCGTTGATGTCTTCGCGCGCGCCCAGGCTGGTGATGGTGATCGGCACCTTGTACTTCACGCTCATCTGCATGTCGTGGTCGAGCCGGTCGTTGCTCTTGTGCACGATCTGGTTGATGGCGAACGGAGCCGCCGGCCGTTCCGGATGCGCCCGGTTGTAGCCCGCCAGGGTCTCGGTGATCTCGGCCAGCCACTCGTCGAGTTGCGATGCGGGACGGGCATTGAGCGCCGGCATCGAGCCGACGACACCGGCGATGCACTGGGCGATCACCAGCCTGGGCGTGCTGACGATGAACAGCGGTGCGCCGATGATGGGAAGGGGGAGCTTGTCGAGGTGCGCGGGAAGTCGTGACATGAAAGAGGTTGGCTCGGGGTGGTTAGAAGGATTCCAGCGCCAGCGCGGTCACGCACTCGGCGCCCTCGACGATGCTGTCCCGCATGCCTGGCGCCTTGGCCAGCAGGTGGTCGGCATAGAAACGCGCGGTGACGATCTTGGCCTGCATGAACGCCACGTCGACGCCCAGGGCAATCTGCTCCTGCGCCACCAGCAAGGCGCGTGCCATCTGCCATCCGGCCATCAGGTTGCCGGCCAGCATCAGATAGGGCACGCTGCCGCCGAACACCGCATTGGGCGAGGCTTTGGTCTGCCCGGCCACGAAATGCACGACGTCGGTGAAGGCGGCGCGTGCTGCACGCAGCCGCCCGGCTACGGCCAGGGCCATCTCGGTCCCGCTGGCGGTCAGCTCTGCCTCGGTGCCGGCAATCTGCGCGGCGATCGCCAGCGCGGTCTGGCCGCCGTCGCGCGCGGTCTTGCGCCCGATCAGGTCGTTGGCCTGGATCGCAGTGGTGCCTTCGTAGATGGTGAGGATCTTCGCGTCGCGGTAATACTGCGCTGCGCCGGTCTCCTCGATGAAACCCATGCCTCCATGCACCTGCACGCCCAGGCTGGTCACCTCCAGGCTCATCTCGGTGCTGTAGCCCTTGACCAGCGGCACCATGAATTCGTAGAACGACTGGTTCTGCTTGCGCACCTCGGCCTGCGGATGGTGGTGCGCCGCGTCGTAGGCAGCCGCCGCCACCGACGCCATCGCGCGGCAGCCCTCGGTGTAGGCGCGCATCGTCATCAGCATGCGCTTGACATCCGGGTGGTGGATGATCGGTGCGCTGGCCTGGATCGATCCGTCGACCGGCCGGCTCTGCACGCGGTCCTTGGCGAAACTCACGGCCTTCTGGTAGGCGCGTTGCGCAATGGCGATGCCCTGCACGCCCACGGCATAACGCGCCGCGTTCATCATGATGAACATGTATTCCAGGCCGCGGTTTTCCTGGCCCACCAGATAACCGGCCGCACCGCCATGGTCGCC
>JANMZX010000657.1:0-3930 GCA_031383745.1 Rhodoferax sp.
CGAACTGCTGGTCACCGGCTTCAGGTTTCATCAGCTCGAAACTGCAGTCGAACACCAGCAGCGGCGCACCGGAGCCCATCAGGGCTTGCAGCTGCTCGGCGGAGACAAGGGTGGTGTGGGTCATGCGGGAATCTCCAGGGATGTCGGGCCCATGGTCTGGCGGTACCACTCGTGGAAGTGCTGCATGCCGTCCTCCATCGGACTCTGGTAGGGGCCGGTGGCGTTGTCACCGCGCGCCATCAGGGCGCGGCGGCCCGCATCCATGCGCAGGGCGATCTCGTCGTCCTCGACACAGGTCTCCATGTAGGCGGCCTGCTGGGCTTCGACGAACTCGCGCTCGAAGGCGGCGATCTCCTCCGGGTAATAGAACTCCACCACGTTGAGGGTCTTTTGCGGCCCCGACGGAACCAGCGTGGAGACCGTCAGCACATGCGGGTACCACTCGACCATGATGTGCGGGTAGTAGGTGAGCCAGATGGCGCCGTATTTGGGCGGCTGGCCGTTGCGATAGCCAAGCAGCGCCTTCTGCCAGCGCTCGTACACCGGGCTTCCGGCGCGGCCGAGCCGGTTCGCCACGCCGACTGTCTGCACCGAGTAGTTGTCCTTGAATTCCCAGCGCAGATCCTCGCAGGACACGAATCCACCCAGTCCGGGATGGAACGGGCCGACGTGGTAGTCCTCCAGGTAGACCTCGATGAAGGTCTTCCAGTTGTAGTTGCACTCGTGCAATTCAACGTGGTCGAGCACGTGCCCGGAGAAATCGAGGTCGGCCAGCGGACCCATGCCGTGCAGGTCGGCGGCGACGTTGCGTCCGCCGGCCTCGAATACCAGGCCGTTCCAGTGCTGCAGCGGGTAGTTGTCGAGGTTCAGGCACGGATCCTGTGCGAAATGCGGCGCGCCGATCAATGTACCGGCCTTGGCGTGGGCGCCACCGCTGTACGTCCAGCGATGCAGCGGGCAGACCAGGTTGCCGGATGCGCTGCCGGGCTGGTGCGCCTGCAGCGAACCGCGTCCCTTCAGCATCACCGCCTGGCGGTGCCGGCACACGTTGGAGATCAGTTCGATCCCCTGTGGCGTGTGTACCAGTGCCCGACCCCCGCGTTCCTGGGGCAGGACGTAGTAGTCGCCGATTTCCGGTACCGCCAGAGCGTGCCCCACATAGCGGGGCCCGGGCTGGAAGATGCGACCTTGCTCACGCTGGTACAGCGCCTCGTCAAAGTAGCTGGAAACTGGTAGTTGGCTGTATGCCTGCTGCAGTCGAAGACTTAAATCAGACATGGGTGACCTGACCTAAAGACTCCCCACAGGGAGAAAAAACCCGCCCTCCACCAGGGTGAAGCGCGGGCGCTGGAAGTGCCGGTCAAGCGCCGGCCGAGGTTCGGGCGGATTGTACCTGCCGGGCTGTGCGCCACCATGGCAGCGCCGGACCGGGTCCGGCCATGGTGCCGGCGCAGCACAGGCTGGGTCGCCGACAGGCCTTCACGCACCGCGCAAGCGCCTAAAATGCCGTTTTGCACCCGATCACCAGACCCATGCCCAAGGCGAGCCCCCCCCGATCCGACCCGCCGCTGCCGGCCACCTACGAGGCGGCGCTGCAGGAACTCGAGCAGCTGGTTGCGCGGCTGGAGTCCGGCGACCTGCCGCTGGAGGATCTCATGGGCGGCTACCAGCGTGGCGCGGCCTTGTTGCAGTTCTGCCGTGGCAAGCTCGAAGCGGTCGAGAACCAGATCAAGGTGCTGGAGTCCGGGTCGCTCAAGACATGGGTGCCCGAGTGACACCTTACGACCACGCCGTGAAGGACGACACAGGCTTCGACCTGGCACGCTGGTCCACCGCCCATCTGGCGCGGGTGGAAGACGCCCTGACGCGTTGGGTCACGGCCGATGTACCGGCCGGCCAGGCGCACGGGGCTCCCGCCGACCTGGTGCAGGCCATGCGGTATGCGGTGCTCGACGGGGGCAAACGGCTGCGCCCGCTGCTGGTGCTGGCGGCTTGCGAGGCCGTGTCCGGCCACGCCGAGGCGGGCTTGCGCGCCGCCTGCGCAACCGAACTTATCCATGCCTATTCCCTGGTGCACGACGACATGCCGTGCATGGACAACGACGTGTTGCGCCGTGGCAAGCCGACGGTGCATGTGCGTTTTGGCGAGGCTGGCGCGCTGCTGGCCGGCGACGCGCTGCAGGCGCTGGCGTTCGAGCTGCTGACGCCGCAGGACGACGTGGTGCCAGTATCGATCCAGGCCCGGATGTGCCGCCTGCTGGCGCGCGCGGCGGGCAGCTCGGGCATGGCCGGCGGGCAGGCGATCGACCTGGCCAGTGTCGGCCGCGCCCTGACCGAGGTGCAGTTGCGCGACATGCACCAGCGCAAGACCGGCGCCCTGCTGCAGGCCAGTGTACTGATGGGGGCCGCCACCGGCCAGCCGCAGCCGGGCCAGTGGCGGGCACTGTCCGCCTATGGCGCGGCCATCGGCCTGGCGTTCCAGGTGGTCGACGACATCCTCGACGTGACCGCCGACTCCGCGACCCTGGGCAAGACCGCGGGCAAGGATGCACTGGCCGACAAGCCGACGTATGTCTCGGTGCTGGGGCTGGAGCGTTCCCGCGCCTATGCCCACGCGCTGCTGTCCGAGGCCTGCGTCGCGCTGGCCGATGCCAATTTCGCCCAACCCGCGGCCCTGCGCGCGTTGGCACACATGGTCATCGACCGGTCGAACTGACCAACCAGAGGCTTTTTGCCCATGCCCCACGCGTCTTATCCGCTGCTGCAAACCATCAACGACCCGTCCGAACTGCGCCGCCTGCCGCGCAGCCAGCTCGCTGCGCTGGCCTCGGAGCTGCGCGCCTACCTGCTGGCGAGTGTGTCCAAGACCGGCGGGCACCTGAGCTCCAACCTCGGCACGGTCGAGCTGACCGTTGCGCTGCATTACGTGTTCGACACGCCGCACGACCGCCTGGTCTGGGATGTGGGCCACCAAACCTACCCGCACAAGATACTGACCGGACGACGCGAGCGCATGGCCAGCCTGCGGCAACTGGGGGGGCTGAGCGGCTTCCCGCAGCGTACCGAGAGCGACCACGACGCGTTCGGCACGGCGCATTCCAGCACCTCGATTTCCGCCGCGCTGGGCATGGCGCTGGCGGCCAGGATCAAGGGGGAGAACCGGCATTCGGTAGCCATCATCGGCGACGGCGCGCTGACCGCCGGCATGGCCTTCGAGGCGCTCAACAACGCCGGTGTGGCGCACTGCAACCTGCTGGTGATCCTGAACGACAACGACATGAGCATCAGCCCGCCCGTGGGCGCGCTGAACCGCTACCTGGCCCAGTTGATGACGGGGCAGTTCTATTCGGCGGCCAAGAACGTCGGCAAGTCGGTGCTCAAGGGCGCGCCACCGCTGTTCGAGCTGGCCAAGCGCATCGAGGAACATGCCAAGGGCATGGTGGTGCCGGCCACGCTGTTCGAGAAGTTCGGCTTCAACTACGCCGGGCCGATCGACGGACACGACCTCGACTCGCTGATCCCTACGCTGGAAAACATCAAGCAGCTCAGCGGCCCGCAGTTCCTGCATGTGGTCACCAGGAAGGGCCAGGGCTACCGACTGGCCGAGGCCGACCCGGTGGCCTACCACGGCCCCGGCAAGTTCGACCCCGCAGTGGGGCTCCAGAAGCCCAGCACGCCACCCAAGACCACCTTCACCCAGGTGTTCGGCCAGTGGTTGTGCGACATGGCTGCGCACGACCCGCGGCTGGTGGGCATCACGCCTGCGATGCGCGAGGGCTCGGGCATGGTGGAGTTCGAAAAGCGCTTTCCCGGGCGGTATTTCGATGTCGGCATTGCCGAGCAGCATGCGGTGACCTTTGCCGCCGGCCTGGCCTGTGAAGGGCTCAAGCCAGTGGTCGCCATCTACTCCACCTTTCTGCAGCGTGCCTA
>JANMZX010000673.1:0-1890 GCA_031383745.1 Rhodoferax sp.
GTTGCTCTCCAGGCTGAACCCGGCCAGGCTGGGCCGGGCGATATTGTTGATGCCGAAGGTGCCGCCGGTGAGCCACTCCTCGTTGCGCATCACCAGCCAGATCGCGGTGTTGAAACCCAGCGTGGCGAACGCCAGGTAGATCGTCTGCACACGCAGCGCCGGGAACCCCAGGATGATGCCGATCACGAAACACATGAGCGCCGCAGCCGGCAGGCCGAGCCAGAAGCTGATGCCGGCCTTCATCAGGATCGCCACCGTGTAGGCGCCGATACCGAAGAACGCGGCGTGGCCGAGGGACTTCTGCCCGGCATATCCGACGGTGAGATTCAACCCCATGGTGGCGATGACGAACACCAGCCAGTAGCTGAGCAGGTAGATGCCGTAGTTCTTGAGGAACTGCGGCACCACCAGCAGCACCAGCGCGATCAGCAGCAGTGCGATTTTCGACCTGGTCATACCTTGCGCTCCTCATTTTTGCCCAGCAGGCCTTGCGGCTTGAACAGGATCACGACCATGAAGATCACCAACGCCACCGCGTCCTTGTAGGCCGGCGAGATGTAGGCCGCGGCGAGGTTCTCGCACACCCCCACGATCAACCCGCCCAGCAGCGCGCCGCGCGAGTTGTTGAAGCCGCCGATGATGGCGGCGAAGAAGGCCTTGTTGCCCAGCGATTCGCCCATGTCGAACTTGGCCAGGTAGGTCGGCGTGACCAGCAGCGCCGCGGCCACCGCCAGCACGGCGTTGATGGCGAAGGCGTAGAAGATCATGCGCGGCACGTTGATGCCCAGCACCGAGGCGCTCTCGGTGTTCTGCGCCACCGCCTGCATGGCCCGGCCGGTGACGGTGCGGGTGATGAAGGCCTGGGTCGCGAACACCAGCGCCAGCGCCAGCGCGAAGGTGCCCACGTCCGACAGCGTGATGGTCACGCCGGCGATGTTGTAGAGCTTGTCCGGGAACAGGCTGGGGAAGGGATGCGCCTCGGCGCTGTAGCCGGCGCGCAGGCCGTTGCGCATCGCGATCGACAGGCCGATGGTGGCCACCACAATCGGCATCATGCCGTACCTGAACAGCGGATCGACGATGCCGCGCTTGAACACCCAGCCCAGCACGATCACCGCCACCACCACCGTGAACACGAAGCTCACGGCCAGCGGCGCGCCGAAGGACATGAAGGCCAGCATCACGAAGGCCGGCAGCATCACGAACTCGCCCTGGGCGAAGTTGATGGTGCCGCTGGCCTGCCACAGCAGGGTGAAACCGAGCGCCGCCAGGCCGTAGATGGCGCCGGTGGCCATGCCGGAAAAGAGCAGTTGCAGGAAGTCGGTCATGGTGCCACTGTGCGGGCGCTGTTCGTGCGGCGACTACTTCTTGGCCGGCACGGCTGCGCCGCCCAGCGCAGGCAACGTGGCCACCACTTCCTGCTTGCCGTTCTTCACCTCGACCAGGAAACTCTCGCGGTCGAGGTCGCCGTTGGCGTCGAAGCTCACGTCCATCAGGATGCCGGGCTGGTCCACTGCCTTGACCTTCAGCGTGTGCATGGCGTTGGCCACGGCCTTGCGGTCGAGCTTGCCGACCTTCTCGATAGCCGCCTTCAGCGTGTAGATGCCGGAGTAGCCCTTCATGCCATTGTGGTCGGAGATGTACTTGTACTCCTTCTCGAACTTGGCGCGGAAGGCGCGGATCGCCGGCAGCGGCGCGTCCACCGTCAGGCCGACGTGGGCGACGGCGCCGTTGGCGGCTTCACCCGCCAGCTCGATCACCTTCTGGCCGGTGAGCGTGGTCTCGCCGATGATCGGCTTGTTCCAGCCCTGCTTGCGCAGTTCGCGCAGGATGCGGGCCGACTCCTCTTCGTTGGAATAGGCGAACACGCCGTCGGCATTGCTCTGCTTG
>JANMZX010000715.1:0-4130 GCA_031383745.1 Rhodoferax sp.
GGCCTGCCGCTGGCGCCTGCGGCCCTGGCCGAGTTGGGCCGGCAGTTGCGCGCTGCCTGCGGCAGCGGAGGTACCGCCAAAGACGGTCTCATCGAGGTGCAGGGGGAGCATGTGGAGCGGGTGCTTGCGCTGTTGCGGCAACAGGCCTTGCTGCGCTGAGGCGGGCGGTTCATCGGTCTCTGACAATCGACGAGTGACAATCGGCGAGGTTCTTGCGCATACACTGCCACGAGCCTGCCACCGAGGTCTTGTCCATGCCTGTCACCCCCGCCCTTCCGTCGCTTTGCGTCCTGGCTGCGCGAATCGGCGCGGCCTTGCGCGAGCGGCGTCAGACGGTGGCGGTGGCGGAGTCTGCAGCAGGCGGCCTGGTATCCGCCGCATTGCTCGCGGTGCCTGGCGCCTCCGTATTTTTTCTGGGTGGCGCGGTGGTCTACTCGCGCCGGGCGGGCAAGGGCCTGCTGGGGCTCACCGCTGCCGACGTCGCCGGAATCCGGGCAGAAACGGAACCCTATGCGCTCCTGGTCGCGGGAACGATTCGAGAGCGCCTCGGTGCGTCGTGGGGACTTGGCGAGACTGGAGCGGCGGGCCCCACGGGCAGTCCCTACGGCGATGCGCCAGGGCACGTGTGTGTGGCAGTCGTCGGCACGGTGGCGACGAGTCGAACCATCGAGACGGGTGGCGCAGACCGCGCGCAGAACATGGACCTTTTTGCGCGCGAGTTGCTCCAGCTGTTTGACGAGACATTGAAGGCGCATCCACACGATGAATGACCGTGCTGGCGGTATTCGCCGTCGTCGTGCCCGGGCTGTCGCGCAATGCACCGGCAACATCGCCATGCCGGCCGGCCGGGCGGGTCGGTAGTCGTCCAGGCGCCGCCTTGCACGTGGCCGGGTCGTCGTGTGCCGCCACCGGCCTTGGCCAGCCGCGCGACGACACGCGATGCCGGGTTCCGCCCCGCAGTCAACCAGCACCACAAGCCCCCCGGTGTCCCTCGTCCGCGCCGCAACCATTCTGGGTGTCGTGACAGCGAGCTCGGCGGCTACTGGCGAGCGATGGACCGTCGCGGCCCGACCACCAGCGGTTGTTCAGTGGGGGAGGGCGAAGGACTCCAAGAGACTGATCGCGGGTCCTCGAAAACCCAGGCCGAACGGCCGCTTGGTGCCCATGAACAGCCGTACGAGAGATACGAAAGTGGCCCGTCAGGAATGTCACAAACGCTACGGTGGGAGCATTTGTCGATTGTCGTCAGGCAGCTATGAACCCCGGCAACTTGGAAGCCGTCACATCGAAGGTTGCCGTGGCTCTACATCCAAGCCGCCGGTTCTTGGCGCCGATAAGACAATCAGCGAAATCGGCCGCTGTATCTTTCCAGATGAAAAGAGCCTCCTCGATGGCCGGCTCATCCTCGAACCGAACATTGCTCGCTTCGAGCAAGCCCGAGATGGCTTCAATGATCAGAGTCTTGGGCAAGCTGTATCTGCTGCGCAGCACCCATTCGGTTTCAAGGAGAACCAACTGGTTTACAAAAACGCCGCTCCCTGCCGCGACTTCACGCCTGATCAGCTTGCGTGCCTTGTCAAACTGCGCTTCGTCATCCCGAACCAGAAAGCGAACGAGAACATTTGTATCGACCCCTAGCATCACCGCGACAACTGCTCGATAGGAACGGACTTGCGCCCCTTCTGGTGTAACAGGCCACCCAATTCAGTGACGCTCTTGGTCTTCACCCGCATGACCACTGTGGCATCAGGCATCAGCGTGAACGTCATTCGGTCTCCGGCCTTCATCGAAAGTCGATCCCGAATATCCTTGGGGATCGTTGTTTGTCCCTTGCTGGTAAGCGTGGCTTCGTTTGGCATTTCAAACTCCTTGTTTCCTTACGATTATAACTTTAGTAAGGCGAGTGATTGCTGGCAACGTGTTGGATGTCTTTGTCGGAACGACTGCTATCCGGCGACAGTCCTGACGGTCTGCTGAATGGTCGGGACCGGGCATTCCCGGTTTTCCGATAAACGACCGGAATCGGTGCGATGCAGCCGATCACCTCGCAGAATTGACCGGCCGCTTTGGGCACAACCCACCCGGTCGATTCCCCCGTCACCCAACCCCAACCCGCGTCACTCCACCGCACACATCACCACCGCCACGCCACTGAGCACGGCGTTGCCGGACAGCGGGTCGCGCAGGTTCTCGTCGAGCAGGTGATTCAGGTTGGCGCCGGGGCGCTCGGCGGCCAGCGCAAGTTGCGCACCCGGCAGGTCGTGCCCCCAGCCGTGCGGCACACTCACCACGCCGGGCATCATGTCGGCGCTGCAGTGCACCTGCACGTCGATGCTGCGCCGGCCCTGGCTGGTGTGGCTGCTGATGCGGGCCATGGCGCCGTCGTGCAGGCCCAGGCGCTGCGCGTCCGTCGGATGGACCAGCGCGGTGCAGCGCATCGGGCCCTTGGCCAGCACCGGCAGGTTGTGCATCCAGCTGTTGTTGGACCGGGTATCGCGCCGGCCAATCACCACCATGGGCGACGGCGCGCGCGCCAGGTCGGCCGCAGCACGTTGTATGTCCTTGAGCAGAACCGCAGGCGCGAGTTCGACCCGGCCCGACGGCGTGCGCAACAGCTCGGGAATGCGCGGTGCCAGTTCACCCAGGTCGATGCCGCCGGCAGCCGTGCGGGCCTGCACGCGCGCCAGGTTCAGGCCATCGGGCTTCTGGCCGAACTGGTCGCCGTGCGGGCCGGTGCGCAGCGCCACGTCGAGCAGGCGGTCGGGCCCGCGCAACCCGGCGGTGGCCTGCAGCACTGCTGACGCGTTGTCGCCGAACAGCTTGCGGGCGTCTTCGGCAAAGTTGTCGTCGTCGATCTCGCCCGCGCTCTGGCCCGGGTGTTTGCCCGAGGCGATGGCGGCCAGGCGCAGCAGCGTCTCCCATTCGGCCGGTTGCGCCGCGTCGCGTGCGAACACTGGCGGGCTGTAGCGGGCGTGGTTGCGCCAGGACAACTGCGGAAACGGCACGTCGTAGTGCAGGTCTTCCAGGGGTGAGGGCGCGGGCAGGATCACGTCGGCATGGCGGCTGGTCTCGTTGACGTAGATGTCCAGGCTGACCATGAATTCCAGGCCCTCCATGGCGCGCGCAAGGCGCGCGCCGTTCGGGGCAGACAACACCGGGTTGGTTGCCAGCGTCACCAGCGCGCGGATCTGCCCGGTGCCCGGGGTCTCGATCTCTTCCATCAGGCAGCCGATCGGCAACTCGCCCATCACCTCGGGTGCGCCGCTCACGCGGCTGGCATGGCGGCCGGTGGCCACGCCACGCCCGGAGCCGGGCTTGCCGCTTGTGTTGGCGCCGAAGGCCGCCGCCCTGGGGAACATCGCGCCGCCGGGCTCGTCCAGGTGGCCGGTGAGCGTGTTGAGCACATCCACCAGCCAGGTGCTCAGGCTGCCGTACTCCTGGGTGCAGGCGCCGATGCGCGCATAGACGCTGGCACGCGGGGTGGCGGCCAGCGTGCGCGCCAGTTCGCGTATCGTGCCGGCGTCCATGCCGCAGCGTGCTGCGACCGCCTCGGGGCTAAAAGCCGCCACCGCCTGCGCGATGTCCTGCACGCCGCTCACATGCCCGGCGATGCGACCCAGCTGCACCAGGTGCTCGTCGAACAGCGTATGCACCATGCCCAGCAGCAGGAAGGCGTCGCCGCCGGGCCGGATGAAATGGTGCGCGTCAGCGATCGCCGCCGTCTCGGTGCGGCGCGGGTCGATCACCACCAGCCTGCCGCCGCGCGCCTGCATGGCCCGGGCCTTGCCGCGGAAGTCCGGCACGGTCCACATGCTGCCGTTGCTCACCACCGGATTGGCACCGAGCACGACCAGCAGCTCGCAGCGCGCGATGTCGGGCACCGGCACACTCATCCAGTGGCCGAACAGCAGGCCGCTGGACACATGGCGCGGGATCTGGTCCAGCGTGGCGGCGGTGAACACGTTGTGCGTGCCCAGCGCCTTGGCCAACCGCGGTATGTAGGTGAGCAGGCCGATCTTGTGCGCGGCCGGGTTGCCGATCACCAGGCCGGCGGCGTTGCGGCCATGGGCCTGCAGGATCGGTGGCAGGCGGCGTTCGATCTCGGCCCAGGCCTCGTCCCAGCTCGCCTC
>JANMZX010000030.1:0-5901 GCA_031383745.1 Rhodoferax sp.
ATGTTCCAGGTGGCGGCGATGGTGGGTCAGGCCGCGCAGGGCCTTGAGCGGATGGCGCAGATGCGTGCCGGGCTGGCCCGCATCGTGCTGGCCGCCAGCGCGCTGCCACGGCGACCGCGCATCTTCTTCGAGGAATGGGACGTGCCCCATATCAGCGCGATCCGCTGGGTGTCCGAGCTGCTCACGCTGGCCGGCGGCGACGACTGCTTCCCGGAGCTGGCCAGCCAGTCGCTGGGCAAGAACCGCATCATCGCCGATGGTGCGCAGATCGTGCAGCGCAACCCCGACATCATCATCGGCTCCTGGTGCGGCAAGAAGTTCCGGCCCGAGAAGGTCGCCGCCCGCCCGGGCTGGGAGCAGGTGGCGGCTGTGCGTGACCGGCAGCTGTTCGAGATCAAGTCGGCCGACATCCTGCAGCCCGGGCCGGCGGCGCTGACCGACGGGGTGGCGCAACTGCACCGTATCGTGATGGACTGGGGCCAGCGCCATGGCTGAGCATGCGCTGGCTGCCAGCGAACTGATCGTCGGCGGCCAGAAAAGCGGCAAGTCGCGCCGCGCGCAGGACCTGGCCGAGTCCTGGCTCGCGGGTGCGCCGGGACGCCGGGCAGTGCTGGTGGCCACGGCGACGGCCACGGACGATGAAATGCAGGAGCGGATCGCCCGCCACCAGGCCGACCGCGCGCGTCAGCTGCCCGGCATGGTCACGCTGGAGGAGCCGCGCGACATCGCTGCCTGCGTGGCGCAGCACAGCCGCGCCGACACACTGCTGGTGGTGGACTGCCTGACGTTGTGGCTGACCAACCTGGTGTGGCCGGGCCACCGCGCCCTGGTGCCCCCCGGCCAGCCGGCGCCTGAACCGGCGCTGGCGATTGCAGCCCTGCTGTCGGCGATCCAGGCGGCGACCGGCCCGCTGGTGCTGGTCAGCAATGAAATCGGCCTGGGGGTGATTCCCATGGGGCGCGAAGTGCGTGGTTTTGTCGATGCGCTGGGCCTGCTGAACCAGCAGGTGGCGGCCGTCTGCGAGCGCGTGACGCTGATGGCTGCCGGGTTGCCGATGCGGCTGAAGGGCCGGCCATGATGCGGTCGCGGCGTCTCGCCGGGCTGCTGCTGGCGGCGTGCATGCTGACGGGCCTGGCCCCGGCGGCCCGCGCACTCGACCTGGTGGACGACCGGGGCCTGAAGCTGCACCTGGCGCGCTCGCCGCAGCGCATCGTCAGCGTGTTGCCCTCGCTGACCGAGATGGTGTGCGACCTGGGCCAGTGCCAGCGACTGGTCGGTGTCGACCGCTATTCCAATTTTCCCGAATCGGTGCGCAGGCTGCCCCAGGTGGGCGGCGGCCTCGATCCGAGCGTCGAGGCCATCGTCGCGCTCCGGCCCGACCTGGTGCTGGTGGCCACCTCCTCTCCGGCGGCGGACCGGCTGCAGGCACTGGGCATCCCGGTGGCAGCGCTGGAGCCGAAGAACTATGCCGACGTGCAACGCGTGATGCTGGCGCTGGGGCAGGTGCTGGAGGTGCCGCATGCCCTGAAACGCTGGCAGGCGATCGACGCCTCGGTGCGGGCGATTGCGCTTGCATTGCCGCAACGCGTGCGCGGCGCCAGCGTGTATTTCGAAGTGAACAACGCGCCGTACGCCGCATCGGAATCCTCTTTCATCGGCGAGACCCTGGCGCGCCTGGGTGTGAAGAACATCGTGCCGGGCAGCCTGGGGCCGTTCCCCAAGATCAACCCGGAATTCGTGGTGCGCGCCGACCCCGACCTGATCATGGTGGGCGACGCTACCTTCGCTGGCATGGCGCAGCGCCCGGGCTGGGCTGGCATGCGCGCAATCAAGGGCCAGCGGGTGTGTGTCTACACGCCGGCCCAGTCGGACACCATGGTGCGGCCCGGTCCGCGCATGGCCGAGGCGGCGGCGGCCATGGCGCGCTGTCTGGAGCAGCACATCCGATGATGGCGCGCCAGCGCTCCGGCAGCCAGCAGCATCGGGCGACCCTGGTGGGGCTGGTGCTGCTGGCGCTGTCGGCGCTGCTGCTGGTGCTGGCCATGGGGGTGGGCAGCACCGGCTTCGAGAGTGTGCGCCAGGCCTGGGCCGACCCGGTGGCGCAGCAGATCGTGTGGGATATCCGCGCGCCGCGTTCACTCGGCGCCTGGTTCGCCGGCGCGTTGCTGGGCCTGGCCGGGGCGGTGGCGCAGGGCCTGTTTCGCAACCCGCTGGCCGACCCGTACCTGCTGGGCAGCGCGTCGGGTGCATCGCTCGGCGTGGCAGTGGCGCTGGCGGTGGCAGGCAGCATGCCTTTTGCCACCGAATGGCTATTGCGGCTGGGCTTGACGAGCGCGGCATTCGCCGGCGCCGTGGCGTCCGTGCTGCTGACCCTGACGCTGGCGCAGGGCGTGCAGCACACCCTGCGCCTGCTGCTGGCCGGTGTGGTGGTGGGCGTGGTGCTGGGGGCCCTGGGGCAACTCGTGATGATGCTGCGGCCGGAGGTGATGCTGGCGATGCAGGCTTTCCTGCTCGGCACGACCAGTTTTGTCGGTTGGTCCGCCTGCCTGTTGATGGCTGGCGTGTGGTTGGTGTGTGCCGTTGCCACCTGGGCACTGGGCCATGTGCTCGACGGCCTGTGGCTGGGCGAGGCCACCGCATCCAGCCTGGGGTTGCCGCTGCCCCAGGTGCGCGGCGTGCTGGTGGCGGCGCTGGCGCTGGCCACGGGCACCGCCGTGGCCCAGACCGGCCTGATCGCGTTCGTCGGCCTGGCCGCACCGCACCTGGTGCGCTCGGTGGTCAAGACCACGCACCGCTACCTGATCGTCCTGTCCAGCCTGATGGGCGCGGTGCTGTTGCTGGCCTCCGACCTGCTGGCGCGCTGGCTGATCGCGCCGCAGGAGTTGCCCGTGGGGGTGCTCACCGCGGTGCTCGGCGGCGGCTACCTGTTGTGGCTGATGCACCGGCGCAGTTCTCCGCGGGGGGGGCTGTGATGGGCGGCGCACCGGTCATGGCGCTGGAGGCACGCGGCATCCGCGCCGCGCTGGGCGGCGCCCAGGTGCTGCACGGCATTTCGCTGCGCCTGCCGCGCGCCCGCTGGACCAGTGTCGTCGGGCCCAACGGCGCGGGCAAGTCCACGCTGCTCAAGGTGCTGGCCCGGCTGCTGCCCCATGAGGGCGAAGTCCTGCTGCTGGGCCATCCGGTCGACTCGCTGCCAGGGCGCCTGCGCGCCCGACAACTGGCCTGGATGGGGCAGGGCGAGGCCGGTGGCGACGACCTGACCGTGTGGGACGTGGCCATGCTGGGGCGCCTGCCGCACCAGACCTGGCTGGCGGCCGCGTCGGCCGCGGACGCGCAGGCGGTCGAGCGTGCGCTGCGCGCCACCCAGGCCTGGGAATGGCGCGCGCGCTCTCTCGGCCAGTTGTCGGGTGGCGAGCGCCAGCGCGTGCTGCTGGCGCGCGCGCTGGCGGTCGAGGCGCAGGTGCTGTTGATGGACGAACCCCTGGCCAACCTCGATCCACCGCACCAGGCCGACTGGTTGCAGCTGGTGCGGGGGCTGGTGGCACAGGGCCGCACGGTGGTGAGTGTGCTGCACGAGGTGAGCATGGCGCTGCATTCGGACGATCTGGTGGTGATGGCCGAAGGTTGCGTGCGCCACCACGGCGCCAGCACCGATCCGGCCACACACGCGGCGCTGCTGGATGTGTTCGACCACCGCATCGGTATCCATGCCCTGGCTGGCCAGTGGGTGGCGCTGCCGGCCGGGCCGGCCCTGGAGCGCAACCTGTGACCGCGCGTTGTGTCATGGTGCTGGGCACCACCAGCGGCGCGGGAAAAAGCTGGCTCGCCACGGCCCTGTGCCGCTGGTATGCACGCCAGGGTCTGAAGGTCGCGCCGTTCAAGGCGCAGAACATGAGCAACAACGCGCGCGTGGTGGAGGGCGGCGAGATCGGCAGCGCGCAGTACTTCCAGGCGCTGGCGGCGCGCGCCGTGCCGCAGGTGCGCATGAACCCGCTGCTGCTCAAGCCCGAACACGACACGCACAGCCAGGTGGTGCTGCTTGGGCAGGTCGACCCGGTGCTGTCGCGCATGCCCTGGCGCGACCGCAGCGCGCATGTCTGGCCGCAGATCCGAGATGCACTGGACGCTTTGATCGCCGACAACGACGTGGTCGTGATCGAGGGTGCCGGGTCGCCGGCCGAGATCAACCTCGCCGACTGCGACATCGTCAACATGCGGGTGGCGCTGCATGCGCAGGCTGCCTGCCTGCTCGTGACCGACATCGACCGGGGTGGCGCGTTCGCGCACCTGTACGGCACCTGGGCCCTGCTGCCGCCTGCGCAGCGGGCCGCCATCCGCGGCTTCGTGCTCAACAAGTTCCGGGGTGACGCCGCATTGCTGGCGCCCGGCCCGCAGATGCTGCAGGACCTGACCGGGGTGCCCACCGTCGGCGTGCTGCCGATGTGGTGGACACACGGCCTGCCGGAGGAAGACGCGGTGTTCGACGACCGCAGCCGCAGCACCGGTCCGGTGGACCGGACCATTGCCGTGCTGGCATTCCCGCGGATCAGCAACCTGGACGAATACCAGCCGCTGCGCAACCTGCCCGGCGTGCGCCTGCTGTGGGCCCGCAGCGCGGGCGACCTGGCTGGCCTGCATCCGGCCGACTGGGTCATCCTGCCAGGCTCCAAGGCCACCACCGCCGACCTCGCCTGGATGCGCGGGCAGGGCCTGGACCGGGCCGTTGCCAGCCACGCCGCGCTGGGCGGGCCAGTGCTGGGCGTGTGCGGTGGGCTGCAGATGCTCGGCGAGGCGCTGATCGATCCGCACGGCATCGACGGCAACGGGCCGGGCCTGGGCCTGCTGCCGCTGGTCACGGTGTTCGCGCAGGACAAGACGGTGCGCCGCACCGAGGCCCGGTTCGGCGCACTGTGCGGGCCGTGGGCGGCGCTGTCGGGCCTGGCCGTGCATGGCTACGAAATCCACCATGGCCAGACGCAGCAGCACGTGGCGATGGCTCGTGCCGGCGACGTGGCGCGCGCCGTGATGGAGCCCGCCCTGGGCTGGCAAAACCCGGCCGGTAACGTGCTGGGCGTGTACCTGCACGGCCTGTTCGAGGACCCGGGCGTGCTGCACGCGCTGTTCGGTGCCGCTGCGCCCACGCTGGATGGCGTATTCGACGGCCTGGCCGACTTTGTCGGCCAGCATCTCTCCCCAGGCGTGGCGGACTCGCTGGTCCGCGCCTGACAACCACCACCCCACCCCATGGACAAGCTGATCCCCGACCTTCCCGATATCCACGATGCCGCGCTTGGCGAGGCACTGCAGTACAAGCTCGACCAGAAGACCAAGCCACAGGGCTCCCTGGGCGCGCTGGAACAACTGGCGCGCCGCCTGGGCGAGATCCAGGGCCGCACCACGCCGCGCCTGGACCAGCCGCAACTGGTCGTGTTTGCCGCCGACCACGGGCTGGTGGCCCAGGGGGTGTCCGCGTTTCCGAGCGATGTGACCTGGCAGATGGTGGAGAACTTCCTGGCACAGGGTGCTGCGGTCAGCGTGCTGGCGCGCCAGCACGGCATCGCCCTGACGGTGGTCGATTGCGGCGTGGCACACGACTTCGGGCCGCGTGACGGCGCGGCGCCTGGGCTGCCGCGGCTGCTCTCGTGCAAGGTGGCTCGGGGCACGGCGGATTCCAGCCAGCAGCCGGCCATGACGGATGGGCAGTGCGCGACCGCGCTGCGCAACGGGCGAGAGCTGGTGCGCGACCTGCCGGGCAATGCGCTGCTGCTGGGCGAGATGGGCATCGGCAACACGTCGGCGGCGGCGCTGCTGATGGCGCGCCTGACAGGCATCGACATCGCGTTGTGCACCGGGGCTGGTACCGGGCTCGACGACGCGGGCGTGTCGCGCAAGACGGCCGTG
>JANMZX010000043.1:0-2302 GCA_031383745.1 Rhodoferax sp.
CCCGCGTTGCGCGCCAACCACCCTCCGCGATCAGGTCGGCGGTACGTTCGGCGCAGCGGCATAGAGGAGGGAGGCCGAAGGCCGGAGGGACAGCCGCGGAGCCGAATGCGCTGCCGGCCTGATCCCCCCACAGGGTCATCCTCGCCTGGCAGGCTTGTCATGCCCTTGGTGAAAGGTCAATAGAATCAGCGCAGCCGGCCTGACCGCCGGCCTATGTTCTCAGGGCGGGGTGCAATTCCCCACCGGCGGTGAATTGCGGGTTCGCCCGCAACAGCCCGCGAGCGCCCGGTATCCAGCCTGGATTCCGGGGTCAGCAGATTCGGTGCAATCCCGAAGCCGACGGTCACAGTCCGGATGAAAGAGAACACGCAACTGTCACTGCCTTGCGCCGCTGCGTGGGGCGGGTGGCGGTGTGCCTGCACGCCCTGGGCCTGGAAAACGCTTTTTGGAGCAACGCCATGTCGCAGTCTGCACCACCTGACTCCACCCCGCGCCGGGTGGCTTTTGTCCATGCACAGTGGCACGCCCCGATCGTGCTGCAGGCGCGCGATGCCTTTTGCGCCGAACTGCTCAAGCTCGGCGCCCGCGCCGACGGCATTGACGTGGTCGAAGTGCCGGGCGCGTTCGAAATCCCGCTCATCGCCCGGCGGCTGGCCCGATCGGGCCGTTACGACGCGATCGTTGCTTGCGCTTTCGTGGTCGACGGCGGCATCTACCGCCACGAGTTCGTCGCCGAGTCGGTGGTGGGCGCCCTGATGCAGGTGCAGCTCGAGACCGATGTCCCGGTGTTGTCGGTGGTGCTCACGCCACACCACTTCCATGCCGGCGAGGAACACCAGGCGTTTTTCGCCGCGCATTTCGTCGTCAAGGGTGCCGAGGCTGCACGCGCCTGCATGCAGACTGTGCAGACCTTGCAGCGATGGGCTGGGGCAAGCTGAATCGGTTCCAATAGGGTGCATGCGTACCCACCCCACACCGTCCCAGCAAATCGAATCACCCTACGCCTGGGCGCGCCTGCTGGCCGCCCTGCTGGTGATGACGATCGGCGGGGTCGGCATCTACGCGCCCTCGGTCGTGTTGCCGGCGGTGCAACTGGATTTCGGCGTGGCGCGGGCCGATGCGTCCTTGCCCTATACCGCCACCCTGGTCGGTTTCGGCGTGGGTGGCATCCTGATGGGGCGCCTGGCCGACCGCCTTGGTGTGATGGTGGTGGTGCTGGGCGGTGGAGCCGGCATCGGGCTGGGGTTCATCGTGGCCAGCCAGTCCGGCGGCCTGTGGCAGTTCAGCCTGGCGCAGGGCGTGCTGATCGGCCTGCTCGGCATCTCGGCGACGATGGCGCCGCTGATGGCCGACACCTCGCAGTGGTTCTCGCGCAACCGGGGCATCGCGCTGGGCATCTGCATGAGCGGCAACTACGTGGCCGGCACCGTCTGGCCGCCGGTGATGCAGCATTTCGTCGAGACCGTCGGCTGGCGCCAGACCTATTTCTGGATCGGGGTGTTCTGCCTGCTCAGCCTGGCCTTGTTGTCGCTCGCGTTCCGGCGACCGGCGCCGATCGCTGTCAGTGACGCGGACGCAGCCGCTGCGCCGCCCTTGCGCTCGGCGCGTTTCCTGGGTGTGTCCGATCCGCGCCAGCCGCTGGGCCAAAGCCCGGGGCGGCTGCAGTTGCTGCTGTCGGTGGCCGGCCTTGGTTGCTGCGTGGCGATGGCGATGCCGCAGGTGCATATCGTGGCGTATTGCACCGACCTGGGTTTCGGTGCGGCGCGCGGCGCGCAGATGCTGTCGCTGATGATGGGCCTGGGTATCGTGAGCCGGCTGGTGTCGGGCTGGATCTCGGACCACATCGGCGGCCTGCGCACGCTGTTGCTGGGTTCCGTGCTGCAAGGCCTTGCGCTGCTGATGTTCCTGCCCTTCGACGGGTTGGTGCCGCTGTACGTGGTGTCGGGCCTGTTCGGCCTGTTCCAGGGGGGCATCGTGCCCAGTTACGGCCTGATCGTGCGCGAGTATTTCAGCCCGTCGCAGGCCGGCGCGCGCATGGGCACGATCCTGCTGGCAACGATGGTCGGCATGGCGCTGGGGGGCTGGATGTCGGGTGCGGTGTTCGACTGGACGGGCTCGTACCGCGCAGCGTTCCTCAACGGCATCGCCTGGAACCTGCTCAACCTGTCGGTGGTGGTGTTCCTGCTGGTGCAGGTGCGCCGGAGCCGCCGGTGATCACGCGCCGCGAACTGGTCCGGCTGGCCGCGGCCAGTGCGTCCACCTTGTGGCTGCCGCGCAGCGTCCGCAGCCAGGTTCGGCTGGG
>JANMZX010000067.1:0-4520 GCA_031383745.1 Rhodoferax sp.
CGCGACAGGCGGCGTGCGAAGGTCTCGTTGACGTACAACCATTGCCCGTCCGGATGCACGGCCACCTCGTTGGTGTAGCCCAGTCCGTCTGCCGCGATGCGGGCACTGCCGTCGGGCTGCACACACACCACGAAACCGTCGTCGCAGCTGCGCCGGTAACCCAGTGCCCGAGGCACCTTGCGGGTGCTGACCGTCACCCAGGTGCGCCCAGCCGTATCCGGCAAGACGAAATTGGTGGGCGGCAGGGCCTCGCCCTCCACTTCCAGCAGCCACGGCGTCACCCGCCCGCCACGCTCCAGTCGGTAGACGCCACCATCGTTCAGGCCCAGATGCGCCACCAGGAAGCTGCCGTCCGGATTCAGGGCGATGCCGTTGGGCCGCAGGTCGCCGCCACCAGGCAGGCGGCCCGCGTACAAGTGCTGGGAGCCGTCGGGGCGGATGTGGGCCACACCGCCGCGCCAGTCAGCCGTGTACAGGTCGCCGGCCGCGGTCGCAAGCACGCATTCCGGGCGGACCAGGCCGGTACCCATGAAGCGCAACTGCTCCAGGCTTACCGGCGGCACCAGCGGTGTATCCACGGATTTCATCAATGCGTTCATTAACGAATACTTTAACGAATACATTGATTCGTCCAACTCGGTAAAAACCCTTGGAGCAAGGTCAGCGCTCGTGACAAACCCGGTCCCGGGTCGTCCCTGCAGACGACGCAGATTCCAGTGCGGCGCACGTCAAACAGGCTCAGTGCGCACCCGGCAGGTGCACTTTTCGGCAAACGGGCACCACCCCGGCGCAGCCCGGAAACCCACAGGAGTGCATCCCTCACCCGCTCTAATTCCGGCATCACACCTGCAACAAATCGGTACTTGCGCGCGCACGCGGCAGTCATCAGAATGCACCCACACCCACCCATTCAGGAGATCTTCCATGCATGACACTTCCAGCCAACTGACACGCCGCAAGCTGCTCGGCGCCAGCGCCGCCGCCACCGGGCTGGCCGGCGCGGGCGCATTCCTCTCGATGGAGGCGCTGGCACAGGACAAGGTCAAGGTGAACATGCAACTGGGCTGGATCGCCGGCGGCAACCAGATCGGCGAGGTGGCGGCCAAGCAGCTCGGCTACTACGCCACCGAGGGCATCGACTTCGCCATCCAGCCCGGCGGCCCGAGCATCGACGGCGTGGCCATCGTCGCCTCCGGTCGCTGGGAGGTGGGCCAGGTGTCGAGCAGCCCGTCGAACATGCTGGCGGTGTCGCAGGACCTGCCGATCAAGGTGTTCGCCACCGGGCTGCAGCAGCATCCCTACACCTTCTTCTCGCTCAAGAAAAACCCGATCCGCACGCCAAAGGACATGGTCGGCAAGAAGATCGGCATCCAGTCCACCGGCCTGGTGCTGCTGCGCGCCCTGCTGGCCAAGAACAAGATCGACGAGAAGTCGATGACGATCATCCCGATCGGCGCAGACATGACGCCGCTGCTCACCGGGCAGGTCGACACCGTGACCGGCTGGCAGACCAACACGACGGCGCTCAAGCCGCTGGGCGCAGACCGTGTCGACCTGCGCCTGTGGGACACCGGTGTGCACCTGTATGCGCTGCCCTACTACGCCACCACCGACATGATCCTGCGCCGGCCCGAAGTGCTGGTGCGCTTCCTGCGCGCCACGGCGCGCGGCTGGGCCTATGCCAACAAGAACCGCGATGCGGCCACCGACCTGCTGCTCAAGGAATACCCCAACCTGAACCGCGCCGACGAGCGCGAGGCGATCGACTCGCTGATGAGTTACGCCTACAACACCAACACTTTCAATAATGGCTGGGGCGCCATGGACCGCGCCGTCTGGCAGGACCAGATCCAGCAATACGCCGACCTCGGCCAGTTCACCAAACGTGTGCCCAAGGTCGACGAGGTGATGACCATGGACATCCTGAACGCCACGCGCGAATACCGCCTGCGCAACTCCTGACCGGCCGCACCGGCACACCACCATGATCGCGACCCCTTCGATTGCGCCGCCCGCGCAAGGGCCAGCTGTTGCCCGGCCCGGCGCCGCCGCGTCCGGCGCCGGCAGCATCGCCGTGAGTTGCCGCGACGTGTCGGTGCGTTTTTTCACCGAACGGCGCAGCGTCACCGCGCTCAAGAACGTGAGTGTGGACATCGCCGAGGGCGAATTCATGAGCCTGCTCGGACCCTCGGGTTGCGGCAAGTCGACCTTCCTGCGCGTGGTGGCCGACCTGATCGCACCGACATCGGGCTCGGTGCAGGTGCTGGGTGTGACACCCGACACTGCGCGCCTGCGCCGCGACATCGGCTTCGTGTTCCAGGATGCGGCGCTGCTCCCCTGGCGCTCGGCGCTGCAGAACGTCGAATTGCCCCTGGAAGTGGCGCGCGGCCGCACCAAGTCCACCAAGGCGGCGCGTGCCACGCCGCGTGAACTGCTGGAGCTGGTGGGGCTCAAGGGCAGCGAGAACGCCTATCCGCATGAGCTCTCCGGCGGCATGCGCCAGCGCGTGTCGATCGCGCGCGCGCTCGTCACCGACCCGCGCATCCTGCTGATGGACGAGCCCTTCGGTGCGCTGGACGAGATCACCCGCGACCGGCTCAACGAAGAGCTGCTGCGCGTGTGGCGCGAGCTCGGCATGACGGTGCTGTTCGTCACGCACAGCATCTACGAGGCCGCGTTCCTGGCGCAGCGGGTGCTGATGCTCGCCGCCAACCCGGGCCGGGTGCAGGAGATCGTGCCGGTCAACCTGCCCGCAGGCCGCACGCTGGCGATCCGCGAAACGGCCGAGTTCGTCCAGCTCACTGCCAGGCTGCGGCGCGTACTGGAAGTCTGCTAAGCGAGGCCGCACCATGAGCGACGAACGGCCGCCCGAAGGTGCTCAGCACCGCAACGCGTAGCGCGGAGGACCAACATGAACACCACCACACTCGATCTTTCCGCTGCCGCGCCGGGCCAGGACGCCGATCTGGACGCGCACCGTGCCCACCTGCGCCGGCAGTTGTGGCGCACCCGCGCCATGCCTGCGCTGGGCGTGTTCGTGCTGCTGTTCCTATGGTGGGCGATCGTGGAGGGCCTGCAGGTCAAGCCCTTCATCGCGCCCTCGCCCTTCCTGGTGCTCGACACGCTGTACGCCAAGCGCGCCGTGCTGCTGGACAACCTGATCCCCACGGCGATGGAGGCCGCGGGCGGCTTCCTGCTGGGCAATCTGGTGGCCATCCTGCTGGCCACGGTGTTCGTGCACAACAAGACGCTCAACGACATCTTCTTCCCCGTGGCGCTGATGCTCAACGCGATCCCGATCGTGGCCAAGGCGCCGGTGCTGGTGCTGATCCTGGGCAACGGGGTCGAGCCCAAGATTGCCATCGCCGCGCTGGTGTGTTTCTTCCCCACGCTGGTCAACATGGTGCGCGGGCTGGACGCTGCCAACCCGCAGGCGATGGAACTGATGCGCGTGCTGTCGGCCAGCAAGACCGAGGTGTTCTTCAAGCTGCGCCTGTACAGCTCTCTGCCCTACCTGTTCTCGGCGCTGCGTATTGCCGCCTCCATGTCGGTGATCGGCGCCGTGGTGGGCGAGTGGATCGGCTCCACCCGCGGCATCGGCGCGCTGATCCTGCAGGCCACCTACAACTTCGATTCGGCGCTGCTGTATTCCGCCATCACGATGAGCGCCTTCCTGTCGGGATCGTTCTTCCTGGTGATCGCCCTGCTCGAGCGCGTGGTCGTGCGCTGGCAGCCACCACAAGGCCATTGACCACCCGCCATCCGCCCACCTGATCGAGGACCATCATGCAGCAAACAAGTGACACCATCCGCCAGAACGCCCGCGACGGGAAAGTGGCGTCCCGCGCCGACGTGGTCGTGGTCGGCGGCGGCCCGGCCGGCATGTCCGCCGCCCTCGCAGCAGCACGCAACGGCGCCAAAGTGACCCTGCTCGAGCGCTACAACCACCTCGGCGGGCTGGCCTCGGGCGGCATGGTGCTGGTGCTCGACGACATGTGGGACAACCACCTGAACGAGATCTCGGTGCGCGGCACCTGCCAGGCCATGATCGAACGCCTGGCCGCCCTGAAGCTGGCCATGTACCCGCGCTCCAACGAATGGGGCTTCGATCCGGCCTCGCTCAGGCGCTGGACCCGCTGGGGCACCTTCGACTTCCACACCCACGGCACGCCGCATCCGATCTGCTTCGCGGCCGCCTTCGACCCCGATGGCTGGAAACGCGTGGCACTGGACATGGTGCAGGAGGCCGGCATCGAATTGCGCCTGCATTCCTGGTTCTCGCACACCCTGGTGGAGGACGGCCGCGTCACCGGCGTGGTGTGCGAGAGCAAGAGCGGCCCGCAGGCGATCCTGGGCACGGTGGTGATCGACGCCACCGGCGACCTCGACGTGGCGGCATCGGCCGGTGCGCCGCACACCGGCGGCAACTACATCATGACCACCGTGTTCCGCCTGGGCGGCGTGGACACCGACACCGCCGAGCGTTTTGAGCGCGAACAGCCCGAGGAATACGCCGCGCT
>JANMZX010000077.1:0-1762 GCA_031383745.1 Rhodoferax sp.
CGAGGGGTTGCCATCGGTGGTGACCTGCAACAAGCCATTGAAGGAATACTTGTCGTCGTAGCCCAGTTCGGCCAGGATTGGGGTGAGTTCGATGGCCCGCTCCAGCGGCGCCATGATTTGCTCCAGCTCCAGGTCGCGCTGCGACGGCGACAGGCGGGCCTGGTCTTTTTCGAGCAGATCGCGCGGGTGGCACATGCGCGGGTTCTTCTCTTCGTAGTAGCCCCATTCGATCTGGCCGCCCTCGGGTGTCTTCGGGTCCCCGGTGTCGCGCAGGTAGGCGGAGTTGCCCTGGTCGCGCAACAGCGGGTAACCGATGTCCTTGCCGGTGCCGGCAAATTCCAGGTAGGGCTTGAAAAAAGTGAGCGGGTGGTCCACCGGCATGATGGGCAGGTCTTCCCCGGCCATTCCCGCGATCAGGCGCCCCCACAAGCCGGCGCACACCACCACGTACTCGGCGGCGATGAAGCCCTTGGTGGTTTCCACGCCCTGGATGCGGCCGTTCTCGATGCGCAGCCCGGTACACGCCGTGTTGGCAAACGACAGCAGCTTGCCAGAGGCAACCGCAGCGTCCACCAACTCGCCAGCCACCATTTGCGAGCGCGGCTTGACCAGGCCTGCATCCGGGTCCCACAGCGCGCCCTGGATCATGTTTTCTTCGAGCAGCGGGAACCTGGCCTTGGCCTGGGCAGGGGTGATCATCTCCACCCGGTTGCCGAACGCCTTGCCCGATGCCACGCGGCGCTTGAGCTCATGCATGCGCTCGTCGTCACCGACGCGCGCCACCTCCAGGCCGCCGATGCGCTCGTAACGACCCATCTTCGCGTAGAAGTCGATGCTGTACTTGGTGGTGAAGATCGTCATCTGATCGTGCATCGTGTTGAAGCAGAAGTCAGACGCGTGGGCTGTGGATCCCACGTCGGTAGGGATGCCGGATTTGTCGATGCCCACGATGTTGTCCCAACCGCGTTCGATCAGGTGGTGCACCACCGAGGCACCGACGATGCCGCCTTGCCCGATGATGACAACCTTGGCTCGTTCAGGGAATTTGGCCATGTACGCTTGCTCCTGGGGAAATGGGATCACGTGTGTGGAATGTGCGAAAACCGCGCGCACCCGCGCCGAAGGTCGGCGACCGGCCAAAGTGTATTCAGCCCGTGGGGGGCTGAAGCTCCAATTGCGACTGCTGTTTTCGCAATTACGTCGGCGCAACGCGCGCCTTGCTGGCGCGCTGGGGCAAGCAATTCGTGCCACTGGCGGCAGAAGCCCAAGTCCGCAACATAGAGCGAAAAACCCCGCGTGGCGCGGGGCCCAGCGGGGTTGTTCAGAAGCAAAGAGAGACTCTTTGCAGAGGGTTTATGGTGGAGCTGGGGGGATTTGAACCCCCGTCCGCAAGCCATCTTCGAGCAGATCTACATGTTTAGTGGTCTGATTTGAGTCTCGCCACCTGTGTCGCGCAGCCACACGCTACACAGGACGCCAGCACCCTATTTTCTCGCTCCAGACCAAGGTACCCGGTCCAGCGCCAGCCGATGTGAATAACCTCACAGCCTGGACGTCCCCACCTTGCGATCAGGACACCCTTGCCCGGCCCACCGGCCTGCCGTTGTAAGGCTCACTGGTTATTAAGCAGCGAGTGCGAAACGTTCGTCGTTTGCAGTTAGTTTGTTGAATCGATTTTTACGAGCGTGACCCTAGCTCGGCATGCCCCACTGCGCGTCCGTACCCGCGTCGAAACCAGTGCAGCCCCTCAGTGCTTATTTTA
>JANMZX010000133.1:0-23837 GCA_031383745.1 Rhodoferax sp.
ATTGCACACCGGGCGCCTGAACACCCATGTGCGTCAGCGCACAGATGGATTCGGCGCAAGCCCCTACAACCGCAGCATGTTAGACACACTGAACCCATTGCGCTCCCCCTGGGCTCCTCGATGGGGGCAGGTCGCCGATCCGACCGCTGGCTCCGTGGTGGCGATACGTCCGCACAACACCAACCCATCGGCCACGGACTGGCGAGCGCCGCTGGCACTGGTCGAACGCCACCTCTCGTTCACGCGGCGCAGCCTGCATGCGGGAGACAGCGTGCAGCGCAGCGGCGAGCCGTTCAAGTCCCTGCATCTGCTGCATTTCGGATCCGTCAAGACGCTGGTGTCCGCGGCCGATGGTTCGCAGCAGGTTGCCGGCTTGCATGTCAAAGGCGACTGGGTCGGATTCGACGGCATCGCCACCGGCCTGTGCGCATGCGACGCGGTGGCTATGGACACCAGCGAAATCTGGAGCATGCGCTATTCCGTGCTGCTCAAGACCGCCGAACGGATTCCGGAACTCTCCCATGCCCTGCTGACCGCCATGAGCGTGCAACTCGCGCGGGACCGCGATTGGCGTTTCGCGCTCGCCACACTGTGCGCGGACGCGCGGCTGGCGGACTTCCTGCGCTCCTGGGCACAGACGCTGGCGCTGCGGGAGCTGCGCACCGACCACATCACGCTGCGCCTGACGCGGGCGGAGATCGGCAACTACCTGGGCATGACCCTGGAGACTGTCAGCCGCTCGTTCAGCCGGCTGGTGACGCTCGGCCTGATCTCGTTCGACGACAAGGGTCGACGCCATTTCGCGATTCCCGACGTCAACGCACTGGTGGCCTACGTGGCCAGCAAGGCCACCCCCTGCATACCCGCTGTGCCACGACTGGCATAGCGATTGCGAACCCCGTCACCCCGGCATTGCCGCATCACTTCCAAAGGAAACCACATGCTCTACACCATCGCCATGGTCCTCGTCATTCTCTGGCTTCTGGGCCTTGTCACCTCGGTCACCCTGGGTGGCTTCATCCATGTGCTGCTGGTCATCGCAATTGTTGTGGTGCTGCTGCGGGTCATCAGCGGCCGGCGCGTGCTCTGACGACGCGCAAAACCCCACGCACGACGCCAGCGTCGGCGGCGGAGACAATGGACCGATGACCAAATACTTCGCTGCCTACGGCGCCACCCTGGCCGTGATGCTGGTGCTCGATGTGCTGTGGCTCGGCTTTGTGGCCAAACCGATGTACCAGCAGGGCATCGGCCACCTCATGGCGGAACAACCCCGGCTGCTGGTTGCGCTGGCGTTCTACCTGGTCTACGCGCTGGGTCTGACCGTGTTTGCGGTGGTGCCGGACGCCGGCGCCGGGAAATGGCAGGCGGCCGCGGTCTCTGGCGCCCTGTTCGGCTTCTTTGCCTACGCCACCTACGACCTCACCAATCTCGCGACCCTGCGCAACTGGCCGATCGGCCTGGCGGCGATCGACATGGCCTGGGGCAGCCTGGTGAGCGGGGTCTGTGCTGGCGCCGGCCGTCTGGCCCTGGATCGGGTGGCGTCGACCTGAGCCGGCCGTGGCCGGCGGCCTGACGACAGGTTGGTGCCCATGGCGCTGGACCGCCGGGGGCAATCCGCGCGCCGGCCAGCCATACATGTATCAGTCCGACACTGCCGCCGATGCCGGTAGTGCCGCCTGGATCCGGGTGCCCCGGCCAGGGGATGACTGCAAGTCCAGGGTGCCGCCTTCGGCCTCGACCCGAAAGCGCATGCCCACCAGCCCATAGGCGGACTGCGGCTTGGCACGGGTGTCGAATCCGACGCCGTCGTCGCGCACCGATACAACGACCTGGTCGTCGCGCATGCCCAGGCTGACCCAGACTTCGCGCGCCCGGGCGTACTTGGTGATGTTGGTGATCGCCTCCTGCACGATGCGGTAGACGATCAATTCGGCGGCCGGACGCAGCCGCACCGGCTGCAGGTCGCCATGCACCTGCACCCCGCTTTGTTCGGCGAACTCGCGCATCAGGATCTCCAGCGTCGCCACCAGCCCCAGGTTGCTCAATGCAGAAGGACGCAGATCCTCGATGATGCGCCGGCCCAGGGCAATACTGCTGTTGAGCGTGCCCACCAGATGGGTGAGTAGCTCGATCGACTCGGGCGCGGACCCAGCCAGACGGGAGCGGATGCGCGCCGCGTCCAGCTTGGCCGAGGTCAGCAGCGAACCCAGGTCGTCATGCAGGTTGCGCGCCAGCCGGTGCCGCTCGTCCTCGCGCGCCGTCTGCAGGTGCTGCGCCAGCTCGGTCAGTTGCGCCGTGCGCTGGGCCACTTCGAGCTCGAGGCGGTCGCGTTCGGCCTGCAACAAGCGGCGCTGCTCCTGCTGCTGCTTTTCCAGCGCCGTCGTCTGGCGCAGGTACATGAAGAGCGCGAGCAGCCCGATCGCGCTGAGCAGGGCGATGCCGATGCGGCTGACCAGCAGCGTGCGAAAGATGTCGTTCTGGCTGCGGGCCACATTGCCAGTCTCCAGCTCGAGCAGCTCGCTGCTGAGTTGCCGCAGCGCATCCATCTGCTCCTTGCCGATGCCGCTGAGCACGATCTCGGTGCCGGCCTTGCCGCGGCCTTCCTCCAGCAGGCGGATGGTCAGCGCCAGTTCCGACAAGCGGGTCTCGGCCAATTTGTGCAACTTGGCCAGCACCTCCTGGGGTTTGGGGTCACGCGCGTAGTACCGGTCGAGCACCCGGAACGACTCGTCGATCTTGGCCAGTGCGCGGTCGTAGGGTTCGCGGTATTCGGTACGGCCGGTCAACAGGTAGCCGCGTTGCCCGGTTTCGGCGTCCAGGATGCTCTGGGCCAGAACCTGGATCGTGCTGCGCACCGCGCTGGTCGCACCCATCTCACTGAGTGTGCCGACTGACTGCCAGTAGGATGCCTCGCTGATAGCCATCAGGGCCGCGGTGGCGATACACGCCAGCGGGAACACCAGGCGCCCGCGCCGCACGACAGTCAGCACGTCCACGGTCGCCCCCGGGATGAAAATGTGGGATCATGGCCCATGACTTCCACCGGCACACCATGATCCGTATCGCCATCATCGACGACCATGCCATGGTGCGCGCGGGCCTGCGCCAGTTTTTTGCCGACCAGCCCGATTTTTCGGTGGTTGCCGAGGCTGCCAACGGGCGTGATGCCCTGGACATCGTGCGCAAGGGCGAGGTCGATGTCATCGTGATGGACATCTCGATGCCCGAACATAGCGGTGTGGACGCGCTCACCGCGATCAAGGCGCGCGCGCCGGACCTGCCGGTACTGATACTCAGCGGCTTTCCGGAGGAGCATTACGCCACCACGCTGCTGCGCCAGGGAGCCAGCGGCTACCTGAACAAGGAATGCGACCCGGAGGAAATCGTCAAGGCGATCCGCACCGTGGCCCGCGGGCGCAAGTACATCACCGCCGGCGTGGCGGAGCAGCTGGCCGAGGGCCTGGGCAGCGCGGCTGCGAACCAGCCGCTGCATGCACAGTTGTCCGATCGGGAGTTGCAGGTGTTCCTGCGTCTGGCGCGGGGCGAGACCATCGGTCACATGGCGGTCAGCATGTCGCTCAGCGTGAAGACCGTCAGCACCTACCGCACCCGTGTCATGGAAAAGATGCATCTCGAATCGAACAGCGATCTGACCTATTACGCGCTCAAGAACGGCCTGATCCAGTAGGCCGGCTCAGGCCAGGGATACCGGGTTGGTGTCGCCGGAGGCAAGCGCGCCGCAGTAGGCGATCAACGCGTCGATTTCGTTGGACTTGTCGAACACGCGGTCTGCGCCCAATTCCAGGCACTTTCGGCGTACATCGAGCGTGGCATAGTTGCTCAGCACGACCAGTTTGCGCTGGTGCACCATGGCGCGTGCACTGCGCAACACGCCCATGCCGGAACCGCCCTTGAGGAAGATGTCGACGATCACCAGATCGGCCATGTTGGCAGGCCGGGCCAGCCACTGCACTGCAGTCGCTTCGTCCTCGGCTGTTCCCACCACCTTGACCGGAACCAGCTCCTCCAAGGTCGCGATCAGACTCTCCCGGATGAGCGGGCTGTCTTCGACAATAAAGGTCTTGAGCGGTTGCATGGAGGCGGGACGCGGGTGACCGAGTATGCACCTCATCCCGGCTCCATGGCAGGTACGCCGGAGCCGTCACCTTGTCGGATACCTCCTACAAGCGGCTGCAAACAACCCGCGCGTAGGACAGTGACTACCCCAGCAAGCGCCCGCGTCCTGTGGCGCAACCGGCTGGCGAGGTCGATACTTTTCCCACCGGCGGCTGTCGTCGCCCCAAGAAAGGTCACCCCATGCAAACACGTCTCCAACGTCTCCTGGCCCTGTCGGTCATTGCCATCGCAGCCCAGGCTGGCATGCAGGCCAGCGCCGTGGCACAAGTCAATTTCAACATCCAGATCGGGCCGCCGGCGCCGGTGTACGAGCAGGTGCCGGTGATGGTTCCCGGCTATGTGTGGGCGCCGGGATACTGGGCGTGGCATGGCGACCGGCATATCTGGGTGCGTGGCCGCACGATCGTGCAGCGCGTCGGCTACCGCTGGGAACCAGATGTCTGGGAGCAGCGCAACAACTCCTATTACCGACACCCCGGCCGATGGGAGCGCGACACCGCGTACCGCGTGCCGCCGCGGGCTCAGGGACCCCGCTTCGCAGTGGACCGTGACGACGACGGCCCGGGCAAGAGCGGAAAGCATGGCAAGAAACAAAAAAACCGCAAGGACGAGAAGCACGACGGTCGCTGACCCGCCGCCGGAGAGCCGGCCCGAACCGCATCAGTTCGCAATGCCGCTGCGTTCCAGGATGTCTCCGACCAGTTCGAGACGCAGCAGCGGGTTGTCGAGCACCATCATCCGCTGCCTGGTCTCGATCGGCAGCGAAAGCAATTCGCACCAGCGGTTGGCAACCCAGCCGCAGTCTTCCAGCTGGTAGGGCGGCTGCACGGGCAATTCGTCAGCAGCGAGGCCCTTGTCCTTCAACGTCGCGATCAGCCTGCCCAACGCATCGGCCACGTGTTTCAGGTCAGGCGGAACAACAATGGCCTGGTCTGCTGGAAGCCTGGCGACATCGGCCACCCACAATCCGTGTTTGAGCTTCTCGCTGCGCCGGACAGTGAAACGCTGCTCACCCCGGCAACGGATCACCATCAGGCCCGGCTGCGGCACGGCGAACCCGGTGATCGTCGCCAGCGTGCCGACGGCATCGAAACCTTCGTCGGCAAACGCGTCACCGCTCGGGCCTGCGCCCGCGGGGCGTTGCACTTCGGAGCCCTGGCGCAGGGTGACCACGCCGAATGGCGCCCCATGCTTGTGGCATTTGCCGATCATGTCGAGGTAACGCACCTCGAAGATCCGCAGCGGCAAGAAACCGCCCGGGTACAGCACGGTGCCCAATGGAAACAGCGGCAGCGACGTGAGTGTCAATGGCTCCACTAAGCCCCCGCCTCAGGTCTGCAGCGCCGCCTGCCGGTCCGCTGGTGCGACGCTGGCCGGCAGGATCTTGTCCAGGGCGGCCTGCAGCTGGCCCACGGTGCGGTCGATGTTGTGCAGCTTCTCCAGGCCGAACAGGCCGACCCGGAAGGTCTTGAAGTCTGCCCCCTCGTCGCATTGCAAGGGCACGCCGGCGGCGGTCTGCAGCCCCTGGCCCAGGAACTTCTTGCTCGACTGGATTTCCGGATCGTCGGTGTAGCTGACCACCACGCCAGGCGCCTGGAAACCGGCCGCGGCGACGCTGCGGATGCCGCGGGCTTCGAACAGGGCCCGTACCTTGTCGCCCAGCAATTGCTGCTCGGCGCGCACCTTGGAAAACCCGTAACGCTGGGTTTCCTGCATCACTTCGCGCAGGCGCGTCAGCGCATCGGTCGGCATGGTCGCGTGGTAGGCGTGGCCGCCGGCTTCGTAGGCTTCCATGATCTGCATCCACTTGCGCAGGTCGCAGGCAAAACTGCTGCTGGTGGTGCTGTCGATGCGTTCGCGCGCCAGCTCGCTGAGCATGACCATCGCGCAGCAGGGCGAGCCGCTCCAGCCTTTTTGGGGGGCGCTCACCAGCACGTCGATACCGCAGTCGACCATGTCGACCCACATCGCGCCCGAAGCGATGCAATCCAGCACGAACAGCCCACCCACCGCATGGACGGCGTCGGCCACCGCGCGCATGTAGCTGTCGGGCAGGATCATGCCGGAGGAGGTTTCCACATGGGGGGCGAACACCACGTCGGGCTGGTGGGCATGGATGCTGGCCACCACCTCGTCGATCGGCGCCGGAGCGAACGGCGCCTGCGGGCCATCCCCGACACGGCGCGCCTTGAGCACGACCGACTCCGCCGGGATGCGGCCCATGTCGAAGATCTGCGTCCAGCGGTAGCTGAACCAGCCGTTGCGGATCACCAGCACTTTCTTGTCGTTGGCGAACTGGCGCGCCACAGCCTCCATGCCGAAGGTGCCGCTGCCCGGCACCAGCACGGCGCTTCGTGCGTGGTAGACCTGCTTGAGGATGCCGGAGATGTCGCGCATGACACCCTGGAAATTCTGGGACATGTGGTTGAGGGCGCGATCGGTGTAGACCACCGAAAACTCGAGCAGGCCGGTGGGGTCGACATGGGGCAGTAATCCAGGCATGGTTTTCTCCGGTTGGGCAATCTGCCATTTTGGCAGACAAGCGCGGCGCATGTGCGTCGCCGACCTTTCCAGGCGCCTGCCGGCGGGCGCCAGCCGCATCGGCACCGGCGCCCCGCACAGGCCGGCCCCGCAGCCAGACCCGCGCGACCATAATCCCGGCATCGCCATCACCGTCCGCTCCCCGCTTCATCCATGCGTCAACCCGACAACTACCTACCCCTGGTTCGAGAGCAGTACGAGGCCCTGCCCTATCCAGCCTGCGACCCCGAGGACGAGCACAGGCGCCTGGCGCAGACCTGGCTGGAAGACCTGGCCATGGTCAACCACTACTGCTTCGCGGGCCGGCAGTCGTTTCGCAACGGCTTTCGGGCCCTGGTGGCGGGCGGGGGCACTGGCGACCCGACGATCTTCCTGGCCGAGCAGTTGCGCCACCATGGCGCGAAGGTCGTGCACCTGGACATCAGCGCGGCGAGCATCGCGATCGCCCAGGAACGTGCGCGCATCCGCGGCCTGGACAACATCACCTGGGTCCATGACTCGCTGCTGAACCTCGCCGCGCTCGGCCTGGGCGAATTCGACTACATCAGCTGCAGCGGCGTGCTGCACCATCTGGAGGACCCCGACCTCGGCTTCCAGGCATTGCGCAGCGTGCTGGCGCCGGCGGGCGCGATCGGCCTGATGGTGTACGGCACCACCGGTCGCACCGGCGTGTACCAGATGCAGGCGCTGATGCGCCTGGTCAACGGACCGCAGGACGACATGCGGGGTCAGATCGCCAACACGCGCGCCATCCTGGCCAGCCTGCCGCCGAGCAACTGGTTTAGGCGCGGCGAGGACCTGCACAGCGACCACAAGGCCGGCGACGCGGGCCTGTACGACCTGCTGCTGCATTCGCAGGACCGCTCGTATTCGGTAGGTGAGCTGTTCGACTGGCTCGCCGGCGACCCCGCTGGCGGCGGACACGGCATGCACCTGGCGTTCACCGACGTGCAGCGCGGGCGCGCGCCCTACCTGCCGCACATGGTGCTCGGCCCCAGGCCGCCGGATCTCGTCACCCGGTTGCGCCAGTTGCCGCTGCGCCGGCAATACGAGATCGCCGAACTGTTGATCGGCAACATCATCACCCACTCGCTGTACGTCACCCGCGACGCGGCCTGCGCCGCGCCCTACGCGGACGCTGCCTACATCCCGTTCTTTTTCCACGAGCCGATCACCGGCGAGCACATGGCCCAGGTCTTCGGCGCCAGCCGCGGCCAGCCGTTCATGCTCAACCACCAGCATTCGGGCGTGTCGGTGACTGTCGACCCGGGCCGCTACGGCGCGCAGATCCTGCGTCTGATCGACGGCGAGCGCAGCTTCGGCGAGATCTTCGGCCAGTTCCGCGCCCAGTGGCACGGCAAGGCGGCAGCGCCCGACAACGCGACGCTGTTCGCCGACTTCAAGCCCAGCTTCGATTGCCTGAACGCACTCGAGCGCCTGTTGCTCAGGCACCCGTCGGCCGCGCAGCCGGCGCCCTGATACCGCCGCAGCCCTTGCCGGTGCGGCAGCCTTACCAGGCGTCGATCACCGGCACATGGGGGGCGGCGTTACGCTGCGCTGCGGACTCCAGCGCCCCCACCAGCCAGTCGCGGCTGTGCGCCGGGTCGATCACGGCGTCGATCTCCAGCGTGGCCGCCATGTTGATCGCGCTGCCCATGTTGTATCGCGCCTGCACCAGTTGCGCAAACAGCGCGTCGCGCTGCGGCCCTTCGGGCACGGCTTCGAGTTCCTTGCGAAAGCCCAGGCGTACATAACCCTCCAGGCCCATGCCGCCGAACTCGCCGGTGGGCCAGGAGGCCATCAGCATCGGTTCGTGGAACCCTCCGGCGGCCATGGCCATCGCGCCCAGGCCATACCCCTTGCGCAGCACGATGGCCGCAAACGGCACACGCAGGTGCGCCGCGGCGATGAACATGCGGCTGACATGGCGCACCTGGGCCTGCGTCTCGACCTCGGGGCCGACCATGAAGCCGGGCGTATCGATCAGGCTCACCAGCGGCAGGCCGTGCGCATTGCACAGTTGCATGAACCGCGCCGCCTTGTCGGCCGCATCGGCGTCGATCGCGCCGCCCAGGTGCAGCGGGTTGTTGACCAGCAGGCCGATGGCGCGGCCTTCGATACGCGCCAAGGCCGTGTGGATGCCCAGCCCGAAGCCGCTGCGCAACTCCAGCAGGCTGCCCTGGTCGACCAGGCCGGCCAGGGCCTGGCGGGTGTCGTAGGCGCGCAGGCGGTTTTCCGGCACGACGTGGCGCAGCGCCGCAGTGTCGGGGGCCAGCCAGTCCTTGACGCGGCCCTGGAAGAACGACAGGTAGTGGCGCGCCGCGCGCACCGCCTGTGCCTCGTCGTCGACCAGCAGGTCGATCACGCCGTTGGCGAACTGGACCGGGCTGGGGCCGATCTGCTCGGGCGAGTAGGCACCCAGCCCGCCGCCTTCGACCATCGCCGGGCCGCCCATGCCGATGTTGCTGCCCCGCGTGGCGATGACCACGTCGCAGCAGCCCAGCAGCGCGGCATTGCCGGCAAAACACCGGCCCGCCACGATGCCCAGCACCGGCACCTGGCCATTGAGCCGCGCAAAACTGGCGAAGGTCGGCACGAACAGACCGGCCACGGTGGGCACGTCGACATCGCCCGGCCGGCCGCCGCCCCCCTCGGCAAACAGCACCACCGGCAGCTGGTTGGCCAGCGCAATGCCGAGCATGCGGTCGGTCTTCTGGTGGTTGCGCTTGCCCTGCGTGCCGGCCAGCACGGTGGCGTCGTAGGACATCACCACGGCGCGCGACTTTTCCGCACCGAAAAACATGCCGTTGACGCTGCCGATGCCGCTGACCATGCCGTCGGCTGGCGTGTTGCGCACCAGGTCGTCGGCGCTGCGCCGCGTGCTCTGGGCCGCCACGGCGAGCGCGCCGTACTCGATGAAACTGTCGTCGTCGCACAGGTCGGCGATGTTCTCGCGCGCGGTACGCAGACCCAGCGCGTGGCGCTTGGCCACGGCCTCGGGCCGGCTGGCATCGACGGTGAAGGCATGGCGGTCGATGACGCGCTGCAGGTCCGCGCGTGCGGCACCCGACGGCAACGCCGGTGTCGCCACCAGTTCGGGAAGCCCGGCCGCGGCCTGCGCACCCGGGGCGAGCGCGTCGACCCGCAACAGGATGTCGCCTTCGGCGGCGGTTTCGCCCGGCGCGAAGAAACACTCGCGCACGCGGCCCGGGTGGGGTGCGCGCACCTCGTGCTCCATCTTCATGGCTTCGACGATGACCAGCACATCACCGGCGCGCACCATGTCGCCGGGTTGCACATGCCACACCACGATCTGGGCTTGGAGGGGGGAAGGGATATCGAACATGCCTGCATTCTGGCGCGCACACACCCTGCGCCGGGTCAATCCGGAGACAGCGCGCGGTCCCCGGAACGCTGGTGGCTGCCGTAACATGCAGCCAGCCCATGCCCACCCCGACGCCGCGCCTGCCCTGGCATATCCCGCTGATCTTCGCGCTGACTTTCGTCGTCCACTACCTGGACCGCAACGTCGTTTCTTTCGCGTTGCCGCAGATGGCGCTGGAGCTGGGCTGGAGCGACCAGCAGGTAGGTGCCTACGGTCAGTATCTGCTGGGCGCCTTCTTCCTCACCTACGGTTTCGCGCAGCTGCTGCTATCCGGCGCCGCGGAGCGTTTCGGCGCCAAGCGCAGCCTGGTGCTGGTGATCACCGGCTTTTCGCTCGTGAGCATGGCCATGGGCCCGCTGGGCGGCTCGCTGGTGATGCTGGTGGCGCTGCGCCTGCTGCTCGGCGTGGCCGAGTCGGTCCACGTGCCGATGATGGGCGTGATCACCGCGCAGTGGTTTCCGCAGGAGGTGCGCGCGCGTGCCAACGCCACCTGGAACGTGGGCATCATCGTGGCCACCGCCACCGGCGCGCTGATCACGGTGCCGCTGATCACGCACCTGGGCTGGCGCACCAGTTTCGTGGTCATCGGCGGCGCCGGCCTTGTGCTGGCCTTGCCGCTGGTCGTCCTGTTCGTCAAGGATCGACCGGGCACGGGTGGCGCCTCGGGCACCGGCACGCATGCCTACCGGCGCAAACCCGACTACTGGCTGTACGTGGCCTGCGGGGTGCTCAATGCATTCTGCGGTTTTGGCATCCTGGGCTGGTTGCCGACCTACTTCGTGCGCGCCAAGGGCGTCGACTTCGCGGCCCTGGGCTGGCCACTGAGCATCGTCTTCGGCGCCGGCGTGGTGGGCACCCTGGCGATCGCCTGGCTGGGTGACCGGCTGCGCCGCCGGGTGCTGCTGGCGGCCATCGGATTCGCCTGCGCCGCAGCCGCGCTGACCCTGGCCATCCCGGCGCAGAGTTTCCAGGGCATGGTGGCGCTGTTCGCTCTGGCGGTGTTCTGCCAGAGCGCTTTCCAGGCGCAGGAGCACGCCACCATCCAGCTGCTGTCCGGCGATACCGATGTCGGCCCGGCCACCGGCACCTACAACGGCACCAGCCTGATCCTGGGAGGCGTGGTGGGCAGCGTGGTGCCGGGTGCGATCGTGTCGGCCAGCGGCAGTTTCGATGCGGCGCTGTCGGCCATTGCCGTGGCGGCGGGCGTGGCGGCGGTGGCCAGCGGCTGGCTGGCGTGGCGCATGCAGGAAGGGCGTGCGCCGGGTGCTGCTCCTGTGCTTGCTGCGGCGCAGGGCGCGAAGGGGCTCCGATGAGCGCCGCACGGCCGCCCGAAGGCGCTCGCACCGCAGCGCGACGCGCGGAGGTCTCCCATTGAGCCCGCCAGGCCGTCCCAGCGGCGCATTCGCAATGCGCGGCATGGAGGATGCATGATGAGCAGCACATTCCCGACCGAAGGGCGCGACCCGCAATCCATCCTGGACGAACTCGCGCAGTTTGGCGCGCACGACCCGGCCTTCAAGGACGGGCGTTTGTGGAGCCTGGTCTATTACCTCGACGACGACTACAGCGCCTTCCTCGGGCAGGCCTACCAGGCCTACTCGTCGGCCAACGGCCTGAACCCGACCGCGTTCAAGAGCCTCAAGCGCTTCGAGACCGAGATCATTGCGACCACCGCCAGCCTGCTGCACGGCACGCCCGAGGTGTGTGGCGTGGTCACCTCGGGCGGCACCGAGAGCTGCCTGATGGCGGTCAAGACCTACCGCGACATGGCCCGCGCGCAACGGGGCGTGCGCCAACCCGAAATGGTGCTGCCGGTCACCGCCCACGTGGCCTGGTTCAAGGCCGCCGAGTATTTCGACGTGAAGGTGCGCCTGCTGCCGCTCGACGCGCAACTGCATGCCGATGTGGCGCAACTGGAGCGGCTGATCAACCGCCACACCGTGATGGTGCTGGGCTCGGCCCCGGAATACCCGCACGGCAGCATCGACCCGATCGCAGCGATGGGCGCGATCGCGCAGCGGCACACGATCCCGCTGCATGTGGACGCCTGCGTCGGCGGCTTCATCCTGCCCTTCATGGAGATGAACGGTGTGCCACTGCCACCGTGGGACTACCGCGTGCCGGGCGTGACCTCGATCTCGGCCGACCTGCACAAGTACGGCTACGCATCCAAGGGTGCGTCCACCATCACCTACCGCAACCTGGACATCCTGAAACACCAGATGTTCGTATACGCCGACTGGCCCGGCGGCGTGTTCGCGTCGCCCGCGATGCTGGGCACCCGGCCTGGCGGCGCCTACGCGGCCGCCTGGGCCGCCTTGCAGTATTTCGGCGAGGCGGGTTACCGCGATCTGGCCCGGCGCACCCTGCAGGCCTTCACGCAGATCCGCGCCGGCGTGGAGGCGCTGCCGGATCTGTGTGTGCTGGGCGATCCCACCGGCCCGCTGCTGGCCTACGGCGCGCGCGACAAGGCGGTCAACATCTTCGCCGTGGGCGACCAGATGGAACTGCGCGGCTGGCAGATCAACCGCCTGCAAAAGCCCGACGGCCTGCACGCCATGGTCACCGCACGCCACCTGGCCGTGGTGGACGCCTACCTGCGCGACCTGAAGCAGTCGGTGGCCGCAGTCAAGGCCGACCCCACGCTGGCCGACCAGGGCGGCGCCGCGACCTACGGGCTGATGGCGCATATTCCCCTGCGCGGCATGGTCAGGCAGCAGGTGCTCGACATCTTCTCGGGCATGTACCGCGCCGGCGGTGGCGAGGTCGACCTGCATGCGCCGCCGCCCGGGGCGCCGGGCAGCGGTGCTGGTTCGGCGCGCCTGCCCTGGCTCGAGCGCATCGCGCGCTGGTACGTGCGACGCCGGCAGCGATGATGCCGCTTCGCAGTGGCGAGTCCGATCGGGACCGGGCACCGCGGACCCCCGCTGACGAGACGCATGGCGTGTGGGCTGCATCGCCCGCTTGCCACATGGCGAATGCCGGCTGCACACTGGTAAACACCGATGGCGCCCACCCCCTGTGCGCGCCAGAATTTGGAGCCTGACGCAGGGTGTGGCGGCTCAACAGGGCGCCTCCGCGCTGAGCACGTTTCTTGCATGTCGGTGGGGTAATATCCATCCGCCCCGTTTCCGACGGTTTCCATCTTTTAGGAGAGTCCCGTGAAAGCTTTCTTCGTTCGATCCGCCGCTGCAATGGCTGTGGCAGCCGCCTTTGCCATACCCGCCAACCTGCTGGCCGCCACCCCCAAGGACACCCTGGTCGTCACGTGGGCGATCGACGACATCATCACCATGGACCCGGGCGAGGCCTTCGAGATCTCCGCCGGCGAGGTCATGGGCAACTCCTACGACCGCCTGCTGCGTTACGACGTGAACGACCCGTCCAAACTGGTGCCCGACATCGCCAAGTCGTGGTCGGTGTCGCCCGACGACAAGACCTACACCTTCACACTCAGGCCTGGCCTGAAATTCGCCTCCGGCAACCCGCTGACCGCCGAGGACGTGGCCTATTCGCTGCAGCGTGCCGTGATCCTGGACAAGACGCCGGCCTTCATCCTGACCCAGTTCGGGTTCACCAAGGACAACGTGAAGGACAAGATCCGCGTGGTGGATCCGCTCACCGTGGTGCTGCTGATCGACAAGCCGTACGCGCCGACCTTCGTGCTGAACTGCCTGACGGCCAACGTCGCATCCATCGTCGACAAGAAGCTGGTGCAGGCGAATGAGAAAAACGGCGACTGGGGTTATGGCTGGCTCAAGACCAACTATGCCGGCTCCGGCGCGATGAAGCTGCGCGAGTGGCGCGCCAACGAGATCGTCACGCTGGAGCGCAACGACAACTACTGGGGCCCCAAGTCGAAGATGGCACGCGTGATCTACCGCCACGTCAAGGAAGCCGCCAGCCAGCGCCTGCTGTTGGAAAAGGGCGACGCCGACATCGCGCGCAACCTGTCGCCGCAGGACCTGGCCGCGATGGCCAGCAACAAGGACATCAAGACCACCGCCACGCCCAAGGGCACGGTCTACTACATCAGCCTGAACCAGAAAAACCCGAACCTGGCAAAACCCGAAGTGCGCGAGGCACTGAAGTGGCTGTTGGACTACAACGCGATTGGCAACACGCTGATCAAGAACATCGGCATCGTGCACCAGAACTTCCTGCCGGTGGGTCTGCTCGGCGCCAGCACCGAGAACCCCTACAAGCTCGACGTCGACAAGGCCAAGGCGCTGCTCAAGAAGGCCGGCCTGGAGAACGGCTTCAAGGTCACGATCGACATGCGCACCACACAACCGGTGCAGGGCATCACCGAGGCCTTCCAGCAGACCGCCAAGCGTGCCGGCATCGACATCGAGATCCTGCCCGGCGACGGCAGGCAGACGCTGACCAAGTACCGCGCGCGCACCCACGACATGTACATCGGCCAGTGGGGTGCCGACTACTGGGATCCGCACACCAATGCCGACACCTTCGCGCGCAACCCGGACAACTCCGACAACCCAAAGTCCAAACCGCTGGCCTGGCGCAATGCATGGAACATTCCCGAGTTGACCAAACAGGCAGATGCAGCCGTGCTGGAGCGTGATGGCAAGAAGCGCAAGGCGATGTACGAGAAGATGCAGGCTGATTTCCGCAAGGACAGCCCCTTCATCATGATCTTCCAGCAGACGGAAGTGGCCGCCATGCGCGGCAACGTGCAGGGGCTCAAGATCGGTCCGACCTCGGATTCGACCTATATGCACAAGGTCACCAAATAGACCGCCCAGCGCGGCACGCGCGGTTTGAACATCGATAACCAGACGAGCGCCAGGCCCGACAGAAGCGCCCGCCTTCGGCGAACGCTGCTGTCGCTGGGCAGCTTCCTGATGGTCATCCTGCTGACCTACCTGGGGCTGCTCGCCGTCACCTTCTTCATCGGCCGGGTGATGCCGATCGACCCGGTGCTGGCGATCGTGGGCGACCGCGCGCCCGAACATGTGGTGCAGCGGGTGCGCGAGGAACTCGGGCTCAACAAGCCGCTGTACGAGCAGTTCGCCATCTACCTGTCCAGGGTGGTGCAGGGCGAGTTCGGCAACTCGGTGCTGACCTCCAACCCGGTGCTGCAGGACATCCGCAAGACCTTCCCCGCCACCATCGAGCTGGCCACGCTGGGCATTCTGATCGGTGCCGGCCTGGGCGTGCCGCTGGGTGTGTGGGCGGCCGTGCGCCGCGGTGGCCTGGTCGACCAGGTGGTGCGGGTGATGGGCCTGATTGGCTATTCGGTGCCGATCTTCTGGCTCGGGCTGATGGGCCTGGTGCTGTTCTATGCCAAGCTAGACTGGGTCGCGGGGCCGGGGCGCATCGACGTGAGTTTCGAGTACAGCTTCACCCAGGAGACCGGCTTCCTGTTGTGGGACACCGCCCGCCAGGGCCAGTGGGACGCCTTCTGGAACGTGCTGTCGCACCTGCTGCTGCCGGCGTCACTGCTCGGCTATTTCTCGCTCGCCTACATCAGCCGCATGACGCGCTCCTTCATGCTCAACGAACTGGCACAGGAATACGTGGTCGCCGCGCGCGCCAAGGGCCTGTCCGAGACCCGCATCATCTGGCGCCACGCCCTGCGCAACGCCATGGTGCCGCTGGTCACGGTGATTGCCCTGTCCTACGCCGGACTGCTCGAAGGCTCGGTGCTGACCGAGACGGTGTTTGCCTGGCCGGGGCTGGGCCTGTACATCACCAACTCGCTGCAGAACGCCGACATGAACGCGGTGCTGGGCGGCACCATCGTGGTGGGCTCGATCTTCATCGGCCTGAACCTGCTGTCCGACCTGCTGTACCGCCTGCTCGACCCGCGGACGAAATCACGATGAGCAGCGCCACCAAGGAAAGCCTGCACGACTGGCTGATGTCCGACCGGCCGCAGTCGCGCCGCCAGGCCTCGCTGGGTCGCGCGTATGGCGCGTGGCGGGTGTTCGCACGCAACCGGCTGGCCATGCTGGGCCTGGTCATCGTGGTGGCTCTGGTGCTGGTGGCCATCTTCGCCGACCTGCTGGCGCCTTATTCTCCGTACATCGGTGATCTGGAAAAGACCCGGCTGCTGCCGCCCTCCGGCGCACACTGGTTCGGCACCGACGACCAGGGCCGCGACATCCTCTCGCGCGTGATCCATGGTTCGCGCGTCACCCTGTATGTGGTGGCACTGGTGGCCGTCCTCGCCGCCCCCATCGGTCTGGTGGTGGGCACGGTGGCGGGTTACGCCGGCGGCTGGCTCGATGCGATCCTGATGCGCATCACCGACATCTTCCTGGCGTTCCCGCGCCTGATCCTGGCACTGGCTTTCGTTGCAGCCCTCGGGCCGGGCATCGAGAACGCGGTGATCGCCATCGCCATCACCTCGTGGCCGCCGTACGCGCGCATCGCCCGTGCCGAGACCCTCACCATCCGCCAGGCCGACTACATCGCCGCGGTGCAACTGATCGGTGCATCGCCCTGGCGCATCGTGCTGCGCCACATCATGCCGCTGTGTGTGTCTTCGGTGATCGTGCGGGTCACGCTCGACATGGCCGGCATCATCCTGACGGCCGCCGGCCTGGGGTTCCTGGGCCTGGGCGCGCAGCCGCCGATGCCCGAGTGGGGCGCGCTGATCGCCAATGGTCGCCTGTATGTGCTCGACCAGTGGTGGGTGGCAGCGGCGCCCGGCGCGGCGATCTTCCTCGTGAGCCTGGCTTTCAACCTGCTGGGGGACGGCCTGCGCGACGCCCTCGACCCGAAGGGGACGAAATGATGCCCGCCGCCAACCACAACAACAAGGAGGATGGCCCCGTCCTCGCGGTGGAGGATCTTCGCGTGTCGTTCCCCAATCGAGACGGCGGGCTCACAGAAGCCGTGCGCGGCGTGTCCTTCACGCTGGGCCGCGAACGGCTGGGCATCGTGGGCGAGTCGGGCTCCGGCAAGTCGCAGACCGGCCGCGCGATCCTGGGCCTGACCGCGCCCGAGGGGCTGGTCAGCGCCAAGCGGCTGGAGTTCCACGGGGTGGACCTGCTGCGCTGCTCGCCCCAGCAGCGGCGCGAAATGCGCGGCGGGCGCATTGCCATGGTGCTGCAGGACCCGAAATATTCTCTCAATCCGGTGATGACCATCGGCCAGCAGGTGGTGGAGACACTGCGGGCGCATACGAAGATCTCCGCGAAGGAAGCACGCGCCAAGGCGCTGGCCGCGCTGGTGGCGGTGCAGATCGACCAGCCCGAACGGGTCTACGGGCTGTACCCGCACGAGGTGTCCGGCGGCATGGGCCAACGCGCGATGATCGCGATGATGCTGATCGCCAACCCCGAGCTGCTGATCGCCGACGAACCCACCAGCGCGCTGGACGTGACGGTGCAGCTGCAGGTGCTGGCGATCCTGGACGCGCTGGTGGTGCAGCGTGGCATGGGCCTGATCTTCATCTCGCACGACCTGCGCCTGGTGTCCACCTTCTGCGACCGCATCCTGGTGATGTATGCCGGCAGGATCGTCGAGGAAGTCTCCGCCGGCGGGCTCGCGGACGCGACGCACCCCTACACCCGCGGCCTGCTGAACTGCCTGCCACGCCTGGGGGACGACCGCCATCCGCTGCCCACGCTGGACCGGCAACCGGAGTGGGCCCTGTGAGTACCGCGCCGGGTCGCCGCAGGCAAGCGCGCAGCGCAGAGGGTTGCCCATGAGTTCGGTCGGGCTGGAGTTGAAAAACCTGCGCATCGTCTACGACGGCTTCGTCGCCGTGGCCGACACCTCGCTGCGCGTGGGCGCCGGCGAGAGTTTCGGCATCGTGGGCGAGTCGGGCTCGGGCAAGTCCACCGTGCTGCGTGGCATCTGCGGCCTGGCACCGCGCGAATCGGGCACCGTGCAGCTCGTCGGCAACGGTCTGCAGCCGGAGCCCGGCAGCAAACCCTTCCGCCGCCTGGTGCAGATGGTGTTCCAGGATCCGTATGGCTCGCTGCATCCGCGCCAGACCGTCGACCGCATCCTGGCCGAACCCCTGGCCATCCACGACATCGGCGACGCCGAGACACGCATCGAACGCGCGCTGGACGAAGTCGGCATGGGCACCGGTTTTCGTTTTCGCTACCCGCACCAGCTGTCTGGCGGGCAGCGCCAGCGCATCGCCATCGCACGCGCGCTGATCCTGGAGCCGCAGATCCTGCTGCTCGACGAACCCACCTCGGCGCTCGACGCATCGGTGCAGGCCGAAGTGCTCAACCTGCTGGAAGAGCTGCGCCGCAGGCGCGGCCTGACCTTCATCATGGTCAGCCACGACCTCGCCGTGGTCACCCACATGTGTGAACGCCTGATGGTGATGCAACGCGGCCGCACCGTCGAACTGCTTTCCTCCGCCGACCTCGCCGCCAGCCAGGTCCAGGACGACTACACCCGCAACCTGATGGTCGCCTCCACCGGGTTCCGGCGCGAAGCCGCGCCGACCGGCTCCCCATAGAACCGGCGCGCGACCCTGCTTCCACACCCCGTTCGGGCTGAACCTGCCCTTACCCCTTGAAGGAGACACCGATGACGATCAAATGGGAAGCCCACGCCTGCCTGCCGCTGCATCCGCACGCCGATTTCAGCCCGATCGAGCAGTTCCACGCCGCCGGCGTGAACTACGTGTCGATCAACATCGGCATGGACATGAACCCGCTGTCGCAGGTGATGGCCACCATCGCCGGCTTTCGCGCCAACATCGCCGCGAACCCGCAGCGTTATGTGCTGGTCGACAGCGCGCAGGACATCCGCGACGCTGCTGCTGCCGGCAAGCTGGCGATCGGTTTCGACCTGGAAGGCGCGATGCCACTGCTGGAGCAACCCGCGATGGTGGCGTTGTACCGCAGCCTGGGCGTGCGCCAGATGCACCTGGCCTACAACCGCAACAACAGCGTCGCCGGTGGCTGCCACGACGAGGTGCAGGGCCTCACGCCACTGGGCCAACGGATCGTGGCCGCCATCAACGCCGCCGGCGTGCTGATGGACTGCTCCCACACCGGGCGCCGGTGCAGCCTGGACATCATGGCCGCGTCCACCGCGCCGGTGATCTTCAGCCACTCCAACCCGCTGGCGCTGGTGGAACACGGCCGCAACGTCACCGACGAGCAGATCCGGGGCATCGCCGCCACGGGTGGCGTGGTCTGTGTGTCAGGCGTGTCGAAGTTTCTCGGTACGGACAACCCGACTGCCGACGACGTGGCCCGCCACGCCGCCTACGTGGCCGACCTGGTCGGGGTGCAACACGCCGGCATCGGACTGGATATCAGCTTTCCGCAGCCCAATCTCAACGACGACCCGCCGGGCGACTACGACCCGAGCTACTGGTGGCCCAAGGCGGCCGGGTACGACCGCAGCGCCATCGCGCGCTCCAGCTACCCGCCGATCGGCAGCTGGCAGGTGATGGGAACCGCCCTGCAGCGCGCCGGCATGAACGCCGATGAAGCCGCGCTGGTGATGGGAGGCAACATGATGCGGGTGGCGCAGCGGGTCTGGGGTTGACCCGGCGATTGCGATGCTGGCCCTGCCCGACATCCGGCTCGCCGTGCCGAAGGACGCGCGGCAGATCGCCGAAATGTCCCGCGACAACATCGAACACGGCCTGCGCTGGAGCTGGACAGCACCACGTGTGCTGCACGCCATCCGCGACCCATCGACGAATGTTGCCGTCGTCCTGACACGCGACCAGGTGCGGGGTTTCGGCATCATGCACTACGGTGATGAATCCGCGCACCTGGCGCTGCTGGCGATCGAACCATCACATCGCCACCAGCAGATGGGCACGCGGATGGTGGCCTGGCTGACGCAGTCCGCGCGTACAGCAGGCATCCGCCACATCCGGCTCGAAGCACGGGCCGATAACCGGGCTGCCATCGCCTTCTACCAGAGGCTCGGATTCGCAGAGTCGGGCAGGGCCGCCGGATACTACGAAGGTAGCGTGGACGCCGTCCAGTTTGACAAGCGACTTGCTTGAACCTTGAACCCGCCGGTGGATCGCGCGCAGTGCGGCAGTGCCTGGTGCGACGCCTGCATCCCGTGCCGAAAGACGCGACTGGCGATGTGCGCCAAAGCCCTTGGCCCCTTGCCCGTACGTCGTGCGCACCGACAGGCGCTGGCCGTCCAGGGATCTGTTCAGGTCGAAAACGTGACGCAAACCGACAGCCCGCGCCTGCCGTCCGGTGCAGCCAGACCCTCCTGAAGTTGAATACTGGCACCATGACGCTCGGCCACCTCTTTCACGATCGCCAGGCCCAGCCCTGTCCCCGGTGTCGCGTCATCGGCCGCGAGCGCACTCGTCCCGCGATAGAACCGGTCGAACACCCTTTCCCGTTCGACCGTCGGAATACCCGGCCCGGAATCGGCCACCTCCAGCGCAACGGAAGACTCCGCCACGCGCAGCCGGACATCCACCTGGCCGCCGCGCGGGGTGTATTGCACGGCATTGCCCACCAGGTTGTCCAGCATCATGCGCAGGTGCTCTGCATCGCCCGGCACCGCAGCGGCGCCTGGTGCCATCGGATCGATGACGGCGCCCAGGTCGATTCCGCGTGCGCGCGCCAGCGCGCTGAAGTCAGCCACCACGGACTTGATCAATCCCGACAGGTCGACGGCGCGCAGCGCACGCTCGCGCGCGTCTGGCGCGAGGCGCGCGAGTTGCAGCAGTTGTTCCACCAATCGGGTTGCACGATCCAGACCGCGAACCATGTCTGCCGTGGCCACCTGACGCAGCGCTGGACTGGTGACCATATCAAGCAACTGCATTTGCAGTCGCAAGGCAGCAAGCGGCGTTCGCAGTTCGTGCGCTGCGTCCGCCGTGAAGCGCTGCTGCGCCGACAGCGCCAATGCGAGCCGCGCCATCAGGGCATTGACGGATTCGACCAACGGCCGCAGTTCGGACGGCAAGGCTGCGGTGTTGATCGGCTCCAGCGAGGCAGCGCTGCGCTGGCCGACGTCGTTGGATGTCTGCGTCAGCGGCGCCAGACCACGGCGCAAGGCAAACAGCTGCAGCACTGCGATCAGCACCAGTGTGGCGGCCAGACTCGGCAGCAGGATCTCCACCGCGGTGTCGACCGCAAGGTCTTCGCGTGCGGCCATCAATTGGGCCGCCTGGATCAGGTGAGTGGGTGTGCGTTGCGCATAAACGCGCCAAACGCCCTGCTGTGTTTCGAGTGTGTGGTAGCCCCCGCTCGCCACCCAGGGGATATCGGCGGCCGGCAACGAAAGGAACACGCGTTGTTGATCCAGATTCCAGATCTGCGTCACGAACCCGCTGTCTTCCAGATCGGCAGCCGTGCCCGGAGCCGCAGGTGCCGCAGGTGCCGTCGTGCTCTCGCCGCGGTAGTGTGTGCGCACGGATACCGCAAGCTGCAGGAGCTGCTCGTCGAACACATCGGCCATTTCCCGGCGCGTGAATTCATAGGTCGCAAAGCCCAGCAACACTCCCCCGGCAACAAGGGCCAATGCCATGCGCAGCATCAGAAGCCGGCGGATCGAGCCCACGTCAGCCCTCCGAAATGCAATAACCGACACCGCGAACATTGCGGATGCGATCCGCACCGAGCTTCTTCCTCAGGTGGTGCAGGTGCACTTCGACCGCGTTGCTGCCGAGCTCCGATGACCAGCCATAGACCGCGTCCTCCAGGCGGTCGCGCGACAGCACGGCCCCTGGCTTTTGCATCAGCGCCTCGAGCAGGCTGAATTCGCGCCGCGACAACGTCACCGGATGTCCGTCAAGCCGCACGGTGCGAGCGACCGGGTCGACGCGCAGCGACCCGCACTCCAGCAACGGTGTCCCATTGCCGGCGTGGCGGCGCACAAGGGCACGGACCCGAGCGATCAGTTCCTCGAGGTCATAGGGTTTGACGAGGTAGTCGTCGGCCCCCGCATTCAGCCCGGCAACCCGGTCGGCCACGGCATCCCGCGCGGTGGTGATCAACACCGGAACCGGGTCGCGGCGCAACCGCACCGCGGCCAGCACCGCCAGGCCATCCCGCTGTGGCAAGCCGAGGTCCAGCAGGACCGTCTGGTAGACCTGGTTGGCTATCGCCAGCTCTGCCGCATGACCGTCGATCACCCAATCCACACAAAAGCCGGCCCCCATCAGGCCCTGGCGCACCGCCTTGCCGATCATCGGATCGTCTTCCACCAGCAGCAGTCGCATGGACTCCTTCCTGATCGCCGACGCCACCTGCTCGAAGGCCTGGCGTTCTTGTGTGTCCCGGAACGGACTATCCCCCGGCGTCATGGTTGTTTCCAGCTTGATCTGGTCGGCTTAAGTACGACTTAAGTCGCCCCAGAACACCATCCATCCCGTGGCCGCATTCTGCCCCCGTGCGGCCACGGCGCGGCACGAACCGCCGGTTCGCTCGCGCCCGGACTGGAGGCGTTTCCATTAACCCACTTTTGATGGAGTTTCTACCATGAGAAAGACTGAAATTGTCGATCGCGCTGTGCTGTTTGGACGCGCCGCCATACCCGTGGCGCTTGTCGCTGTCGCCCTGGGAGTGTCGGCCCCGGCGGCAATTGCGCAACCTCCGGTCATCGTGCCATTGAAGGACGCGCGCATGAAGATCGAATTGAATGCCACCGACAGCGACGCCGGCATACAACTGTTCATCGACGCCGCCCCCTGGAAACGCATGGACGTGTTCGATCCCAATGGAGCGACAGTCTTTACCACGGTCACCAGCGGCAGGATAGGCTTGCAGGGAGGGACGGAACTGTTCCTGGAAAGCGCGGAACCGAATTTCAGCCAGCTGTCCCTGGCCGCTTTTCTCCAGCGTTTCCCGGCCGGCGACTACCGCATCCAGGGTGAAGGATTTGGCGGCGAAATCCTGCTGGGCAGCGCGCGATTCACGCACAACATGCCACAGGGGCCGGAACTGCTGTCACCCGGCGAGGGCGCCGAAGTGGACCCCGCCAATACGGTGGTCCGGTGGAACCAGGTCCCAGCGCCAAACGGCAGCCCTATCGTGGGTTACCAGGTCCTGGTGGTAAATCCGAACTCGGGTTTCGCCGGCATTCCGAAAACCATCCTCGATGTGATGATGCCTGCCTCGGCGACGAGCATGGCAGTACCGGCCGGTTTTCTGCGTCCTGGCACCGAATACGAGTGGGAGGTTCTGGCGATCGAATCCGGCGGAAACCAGACCCTGTCCGTGGGCCATTTTGAAACCGCTTCTGTCACTGCGGTGCCCGAACCGTCTGAGGCCGCGATGCTGGCAGTGGGTGTTTCGCTGATTCTGACCGTGGCGCGCAGGCGCAAGCTCAAGAAGTTGGACTGAACAGGACGGCTGGCCCGCCCGACGCCGGTCACCACACCGGGCCCCGCAGAAACAAAAAAGCCCCCGAAACTGTCGTATCGGAGGCCGGGGCCCAGGTCAGCCAGCGCACCAGGTCACTGCACCTGCTGGATCCCTGCCAGCAACCAGCCGCCGGCGCCCTGGCGCGGCTTGACCAGGTGCCACACTTCGCTGAACGGCTCGGCCGGTGCACCCACCTCTTCGCGGATCGTGCCGGTGAAACGCACACTCACCACATACCGGTCGGCACCTTCCTCGACGTCGACCACATCCGCCTCGATGCTGACCACATCGGTCTTCTGTACCGCAGCGCCGCGTTCGGCCAGTTCCATCTTCAGCTCGGCAAACATTTCGGGTGTCGTGAATTCGCGGATGTCGTCCAGATTGCCGACATCGCTGGCAGCCTGCAGGCGGATGAAGTTGACCTTGGCATTGCGCGCAAAGCCCGCCACGTCGAAATCAGCCGGAATGCGGCT
>JANMZX010000145.1:0-41148 GCA_031383745.1 Rhodoferax sp.
CGTGGTGTCGGGGTTGACCGACACCCGCGCCTGGTCCCGAAAACCGATCACGGCAGCACTGCCAGCCCCGGTACGCACATCGTCACCCTCGTACAGCGCGGCCCCGACGCCGAGCGGTCGCGCCGCCTTGCCCGGCTGCGCGGCGGCAACCTCGCCCGAGGCCTGGACGACCCGCGCGACGACGGGCCCCAGCGGGTTGGCCGGCGCGGCAGCCGACGCCACGGGTGCAACGCCTTCCTGGCGGCAGTCCTCGCCGCACAGCCGGGCATCGAAACTGGTGCCGCGAATGCCGATGGTTGCGGTGCTGACCCGCAGCGCGACACCGCCCGGGTTACGCTTGCCGATCAGGCCGGTCACCACCCGCATGCCGCCCTTGAAAAGTCGCATCACGGCGGTTTCGGAACCCTGGTCGTGGGCATATTGCTCCAGCGCGAAGGTGGTCGACGGACGCAGCGTGAACTTGGTGCCGTCCGTCAGGTTGACCACCGCGAAACCCTTGTCGGTGGTGGTCAGCACATCGCCCTGCAGCACCGCGTCGCCGCGCCCCAGAAAGCGCACCGTGGCGCCCGGTTGCTGGGCCGTCGCCATGCCCTGCAGGTGGCCGATCTCGCCGGCCTTCTGCTGCGCCGACGCGGCCAGCGCGGTGGCGGCAAGACCCAGGCCCAGCGCAATTCGAATGATCGTGTTCATGGTGTGAGCCTCATTCAATAACACTGGTTCAGGCGCCGGTTGGTGAAGAACAGGGTGCCATTTTCGTCGAACGCCAGACGGAACGGGCCATCACGGCCGTCCGCCAGCGCCACCACCGCGGCGGTGATTAGGCCGATGATCCCATCGTCCGCGACTTGCGCCTGCGGTGGGACGAACTCAACGCGCCGGATATTGAACGGGCCTATCAGGTTGGTCAGGCAATTGAGGCAATCGCCGGCGGTGCTGTAGTCGACCGCCCCGCTGGTCGTGACCGTGACGGTGCCGCCATTGAGCAGCACGCTGCCGGGCCCGGTGAAGCTGAAGGTGTTGGCCGTGATCGTGGCAGTGGCTGCCGAAGTGGTCGAATTCTGCAGACTCAGGTTGCCCGCCGTCGCCGCCAGGTTGAACACGCCGGCATTGATGTTGACGTTCGACGGGCCAGTGGTGCCGGCCCGCAACAGCACCGAGCCGTTGGAGGTGATCGACAGCACCGGCGGATCGATGAACGCGCCACCGACAGTGCCGCCCGTCAGCTCCACCGGGCCATACAGGGTGCTGATGGTCATCGGCCCCACCAGCGGGTTGGCCTGCGCCGACAGCAGCGAGGCATCGGACCCCGGACCCTGACCGCCCTGCAACAACAGCTGCCCGGCCACCATGGTGAGGCTGCCACCTGCAGAAATCATCGCCCGGCCCTGCCCGGCTGCATCACCGATCTTCACCAGGCCGGCGGCCTCATAGCCCTGCGGATCCATCAGGATGTTGAGGTTGCCCCCGGCGGACAACGCGGCTTTCGATCCGGCCTGGGCGCTGAGGTTCACCACCGACAGGTTCGCAGAGCCTTGGGTGACGCCGTCGCCGTTGAGCCGGATCGTCTGGTTGCCGGCCGCACTGACTTCGGCGAGGGGGCCACCGGCCGCCGGCATCGGCGACGAGAGGCTGATGGCCATCGCCCTGGCCGTGATCGATTGCGATCCGCCAGCGCTGATGCTTGCCGCCGTCGCCCCGGCGTTGTCGACGCTGACCGTGCCGTTGGGCACGGTGATCGACTGCCCGCCGCCCACGGCCCTGACCGCCACGCTGCCGTCGGCGTTGGGGGACCCCGCTGGTGCCAGTACCGACAGCGAACCGTTCGATATGTTGATCGTCTGTTGCCCGCTGCCCAGATTCACGATGCCGGTATCCGACCCGGTGGTGCCGCCGGTCACCGACAGATTGCCGGTCATGGTGAGCGTCTGGCCGCCGCCATTGGCGTACAGGCCCGTGCGGTTGCCGCCGGCCGTCGTGCCGCTGCCCCCCGTGATGCTCAGCACATCGCGCCCCAGCACGTCCTGGCCACCACCGACGACCATCAGCGCACCCGACGCGTCGCCTGTTCCACCGGCCAGAGAGATCGCGCCAGCCGAACGAATCGTCTGGAACCCGCCGGTCGCCAGCTTCGCATACGAGCCTGCCGCGGACCCGCCCACCAGGCCGATGCTGTCGGTCTGGTCATAGCTGGAGGCGTTGTTGATGTTGCCGATGGCCTGTGTACCGCCGGTGCTCGATACCTCGGCGTAGGCGCCGGCCGCGCCGCCGAGCAACTGGATGGCACCGCCCGAATCGATGGTCTGGCCGCTGGCCGCGGTGATCCGCGCCGCGGCACTGGCTCCGCTGCCGCCCTGAACCGTCAACGCGCCTGTGGCGTCGTTCGAAAACTGGTAGGTGTTGCCGATGTTCTGGCGCCCGGCCGTGCTTGCGAGCTCGGCGTAGGCGTTGGCGCCAGTACCGCCGGTCACGCTGATCGTGCCCCCGGTGCCGATGGTCTGGTTGCCGGTGCTGACCAGCGATGCGAACGCATCGGCACCACCGCCACCACGCACCAGGATGTTGTCCGTCGGGTTGTAGTAATACGTGGACGAATCGCCCACCGTCTGCTGCCCGCCATCCGCGCGGATCGTGGCGCTGGTGTTGGCACCGGTTCCACCCAGCACCGAGATCAGGCCGCCAGCATCGATCGTCTGCGAGCCACTGGCCTCGTGGATGCGGGCGGACCCGCCGGCACCACCCTGCACCAGGATGTCCTGCGTCGTGACGGGCTGGTAGTAGGTGTAGGTGCGCCCGACGCTCTGGTTGCCCGAGGCACTGGCAATCTCGGCGTTGGCACCGACACCCGCACCGCCCAGCACCTGGATATTGCCCATGTTGTAGAGCGTTTGCGACCCGGCTGCCCGCATGCCGGCCGTTGCGTTCAGTCCCGACCCGCCCTGCACCAGCACATCGGTCACCTGCCCATAGATCGAGTTGCCGAAGTCCTGGTTGCCCGTCGTGGCCTCGATGCGGGCGCTTGCGCCGGTGCCGGAGCCGCCCAGCACGCTGACCGTGCCGTAGACCGAGCCAAAACTCTGCGTACCGCCCGACAGCGACGCGGTGGCGTTGTCGCCGCCCGCCTGCACCGTGATGAAACCGATGGTGCTGGAGTACTGCGTCTGGGCCACGTCGATCGCGGCCGAGGCCGCATCCCCCGCGCCGGCCGCCACACGCAACTCGTGGTCGGCCCGTAGCGACTGGTAACCCATGCCAGTAACGCTGGCCGACGCACCGTTGGTGGCGCCACCGGTCACGCGTACATCGTGCCGCGCATCGACCGTCATGGTGTAGCCGGCTGCCGCATGGCTGACGATCGCCGCACCACCATCACCCGACACCAGGATGTCGCGGCCTGCCTCGATCCGCATGTCCGAGTTCGTGCCGGTCGCGATGACGGACACATCCTGCCCGGATGCCGCTCCGGCGGCGATCTTCACGTCGCGCCCAGCGCGCAATTCCAGCGTCGAGTTGGCCGTTACCAGACGTGGGCCTCCGCTGGCCTGGATCACCAGGTCGGCCGTGCTGTTGTAGTCGCGCCCGGCGTCGAGCCGCAAGGCGCCGATATGGTCGATATCGCCGGTGACCACGAGGTTCCCGTTGGTGGCGGTCAGGCTGAAGTCGGTCACCGCCGTGGGGACGAAACCACCGAGTTCCAGATTGCCGCCGTTGCGGGTAATGCCCAGGGAAGCGAAATTCGGGTTGGTGATGGTGATGGTTCCGGCGCCGCTACCGCCTGTGGTCAGGTTGATGTTGCTGAGATTGCCCAGCGCCGAGTTGACAGCGATGGTGTCCTGCGCGGTGACATACAGGCCAAAGACGTTTTCCAGAGGGATAGTGGCCGTGCCACCAACACTGCCGGAGGGTGCGTACAGAGTTACGTTGCCATACGGGTCGGCTGTCGCCGGGCCGCAGGTGCTGCACAGGGTCGCGGTCGATATCAGCGATGTGCCGATGCCGTCGACCTCGATGCTGCCGCCGTAGGCATACAGCGCCACGTAGCCGGCGAAACCCTCGGCCGATGTATTCACCGTGCCGAAAGTGATGTCACCAAAGGACGAACTCGCGCTGACACTGCCGCCATTGGTCTGGACGTTGTTCAAATGGATCGGACCGCCGGTGCTGAGGGTCAGGTTGGCCCCGCTGCTCGATGCTCCGACCGTCTTGCCGATGGCGGCAGTGACATTGCCGAACTGGGTGCCAGAGTCGAACCCAATGTCGAACGTGCCACTGTCCGCATGGGAAATGGTGAGGTTGGCAAAGTCGTTGCCGGCCGGGCCGCCTGGCGCGACTACTGCCTGGCCGGACACATCGTGGTAGCGCAGGTTCCAGTTGGCCGAGCCGGTCAGGCTCGACGTCGCATGCACGACCAGCGGCTGCGGACCGCCGACGGCGAAGTCGTAGCCAAAACTCTGCGTGCCGGTTCCGGAACTGCTGCTGACAGTGGCCCCGACCGTCGACGCCGCACCGGTGGCCTGGTCCCATTGCGCCGTCACATCCAGGTTGTCGAGCCAGGTGTCGCTCGACACGTTGAAACCGACCGCCGTATCGATCGTCAGGTTGCTGGTGCCGGTCAGTTCCGCCTTCACGTTGCCGCCAGTCGATCGCAGTGTGACCGTGGATGCGGTGACGGTCGTCCCGGTGTCCGATGTCATGTGGATATCGTCTGCGGCGGTGACTGTCATGGAGTTGGCTGTCAGCGCGATGTTGCCGGGGGCGTATCCTGCCCCTGCTCGGATGACCAGGCTGTTGCTGGCGGTGAGGTCGCCGGTGGCGAAGGTGGTTCCGGTCAAATCCAGGTTGGTGCCGGTGACGGTTCCGGTCGTGAGCGTGTCGCCGGACAGCGTGACGTAGGCTCCGGCGATGTTGGCAGTCGTCAAAGTGGTGCCGGTGACCGACACACTGCCGCCGCCAGTGTTGGCGCTCAGCCCGGCGACCAGCACGGTATTGCCGCGGATATCGACGCTATAGCCAGACACGGCACCCGCAGACACGGTCCCGGAGCCCGTGCCAGCCCACACTCTGGCGGTGTCCGTGTAGTAGCAGCAAACTGAAGATCCGCCCGCCGTCACGATACCGGCCCCCCCGGCCACCGTCACATTGCCCCCCGCGGAGACAAGCGCCGATGTGGCGCTGACGATGTTGCCGCTGGTGGTCAGGTTGCCATCGGCCGACAGCGTGAGTTCGTCGATGAGGTAGTCGGAATAGCCCAGTCGCGGAATGCTGACATAGGTCGGATACCCACGATGGGTGCCGCTGGTGCTGACGGCGCCAAGCGTCAGGTTGTTGCCGGTCACGGACAGCGCGGGTGCCGTCAGATCGCCGGTCACGATGTCGGCGCCGGAGATGTCGATGCGGTTGCCCACGGTCGTGGACGCGGTGACATTGCCGACTGTGACGTTGCCGCTACCGCCATCGAGGCTCACGTATCCTGCGTTGACATACAGCGGCGGTGTCAGCATCGAGGCCTGTGTCAACCCATTGCTCGCGCTGAGCTTGGCCTGGTTCAGCCCGGCCGTCCCGAAATCGACGACGCCGAACACCAGGGCGCTGCTGCCGGTGGCGGAAAAACTAAACTCGTTGAGCGTGCCGGTCTGGCGGATCACATCTCCAATCGTGATGGTGCTGCCGTTGCTGGTGGCCGTCACATTGAGATCCTGCGACGTCAGGGTGGAATCGTTGTTCCCGCCGCTGGCGATGCCGGCAGCCGATGCCGACAGGCGCACGGTCGACAACTGCCGGGCCGAGACGCCATCAGTGGCGGCCACGTAAAAATGCCCGTCGGACGTGGACACTGTCAACGAGCCACCGGTATCGACCGTGACCGGCCCGTCCGACGAACTGCCGATGTCGCGCCCTGCCGCCAAGGTGACAGCCTTCGTAGCGCCGGCCTTGATATCCAACGGACGTGCGAAGCCGCTGTCGCCGATGAATCCATTGCTGGTATCGGCCGCGGTGATCGTGACGTTGCCGGTGGCGCTGACGTCGAGCCTGCTCGAGTCGGAACTGGTTTTGACCGACCCGGCTGCGGAACTCAGGCTCACATTGCCGGAATTGGTGCTGACCGCGGTGGCGGTGACCGCGTCGAAAAGCAGGTTGCCACCGGCGCTGATCGTCACCGAACCATTGCTGCTGACCGAGCCCGCGGTGACCTGGGCCAGGGTGACCAACCCGCTGCCGCCACCCGTGACCGTGATCGAATCCCGCGCCAGCAGATTGCCGGTGCTGGTGACCGAACCCTGCGCCGCAGAAAGCGTGATGTCGCCCGACACGGTCTGGTCGATCACGCCGGTGAGGCTGATATTGCCGATGCCGTTGTTGGTCACCCGGAAATCGTTGGTGGCGCCCGCCACCGCCGTGTTGCCGATGCTGATGCCGTTGCTGGTGCGCTGGTAGACGTTGTAGCTGGGGGAGAACTGTCCGCCGGCATCCACGCTCACGCCCGTACCGCCGCTCAGGCTGGTGATGCCCAGGTTGCCCTGCCCCCGATCGGAGACCGTGACGCTTCGGCCCGCCACCACCGTGCCCAGTGACACGTCATTGGTCGTGCGCTGCGTGGTGTAGGGGAAACCAGGCGCCGTGTAATACACATTGCCCGCGTAGACGTTCACATCGCCCCCTGCGGACAGATTCGTCACACTGACGTTGCCGTTGTCAAGCGTATACACGGTGACGCTGCCGGTGCCACCGGCGTTCAGTGTGGTGGCCGTCACCGGGCTGATGGCCGCGCAGGCCACATAGTCATTGTTGGCGCAGGACTGGGTCGACACCGTCATGCCGGCACTGCCCGTGGTCGTTGCCGAGCCTATCGTGACCGCCCCCTTGGCCGCCAGACTCAGACTTCCCGCGGTGACTATGGTCCCGACCGTGACCGGGCCGGCGGAGGTCAGGTCGACCGCCGCGCCAGGCAAGTCCAGGTTGGCTGCGTTGATCGCACCGTCGGTCACCTCCAGGCTGAAACCGCTGGCAAATCCGCCGGTCGACGTGGCCGACACGTTCAGCACGCCGCCCGCCGCCCCAAGTGACAGGGCGCTCAGGTTGGCGGCCCCCACGACTGTGCTGCCGCCCAGCGCCGCTACCGTGCCGGCCAGGGACAGTTCGCCGACGGTAGGTCCACCCGAGAACGCCAGGTGCGCCGGGGCCGCCATCTCGGACACCGTGACGCGCGGCTGCACTGACACCGACGGCGACGCCACGGTGATCGGTGTTGCTACCGAGCCGATCGGGCTGCTGCTGTCTTGCGCGTACAGGTTGACCACCGGGGCCGTCAGCAGGCCGCCGCTGGCCTGTTCCATGCCAGTCGGGGAATGGATGAACAGCCCGCTGTTGACGGACGAGAGGGTTCCCAGGCGCAACGGCCCTGCGGCATCGCTGCGAATCGTCACCGACGAACCGGTGGAGGTGGCGTTCACCCGGTCGCTCACGTTCACCGTGGCGTTGATGCTGCTGGTAGCGTTGAGATTGGCGATTCCGGCGTTGATGTCGCTCACCGACAGGCTGCCGGCCGTGGCGCTCAGGTTGGCGCTGCCCGTGGTGGTGTAGACGCCGTTGGACACACTGCGCCCGGTCACCTGGATGGTGCCGCTGCCGGCGTTCACGCGCGCGTTGCTGACCGACCCGGTCTGCGAGGCCAGCGTGACCATGCCGCCGCCAGAATTGATCTGTCCGGCATATCCGAGGCTGTTGTAGCCGAGCAGGTCCACCGCCCCACCGCCGGTTGAAATACCACCGTTGCCGAATACGGTTTCGGCGCGCAGGGTGACCGCGCCGCCAGTGGTGCTGATGCCGGCATTGTTGTAGAGATAACCGCCGTTATAGGAGGCGCCGCCGGCAGTCACGGTCAGGCCGGCACCCGGTGTACTCAGGGCAATCGCGTCCTTGATGTAGATGTCGCGCTCTGCCTGCAAGGTCACATTGGCGGCCAGCTGGGACAGGATCTGCGGCGACACGGTCACGACATTGCTGGGGAAATCGGCAAACTCGTCTACCACCACGGGCAGGATGCCGCTGGTGGCCGATACCAGGATGTCCAATGGGTCGAGCAGCAGAGTGCCACTGGCACCGGCCGGAGCGCCGAGACTGGCAGACCCGGCAAATGCCAGGTTCCCCTTGCCCGACACTTCTGCAAAACCGCCGTTGCCACCCTGTGGCCCGCCCTGCGCCGACAGGCTGCCCTGGTAGCGCGTGTTCTCGTCGGCCCAGACAATGACGCGCCCGCCATCGCCCAGCCCGGTGGCGTCGGCCTTGAGCACGGCACCGCTGGCGACGTTGACGCGCAGTGCATTCTGGACGCCGGCATTGCCGCCCTGGAAGTCCCCGCCCACCAGGATCTGCCCCCCACCCTGGCTGCCCGATACGTCGAGCGAGGCGCCGGTATCCAGCGCCACGCGCTGGCCCAGCACACGAATGTCGCCGCCGCTTCCGGCGGAACCCGTCGCCGACACAGCGCCGGCGACGCGTGCGGTGCCGCCCGTGCTTTGCACCACCACGGTGCCGCCGGCCAGGCCATCGGCGATGGTCACGCTGTCGGCGGTGAGGGTCACGTCATTGCTGCCAGCCAGCACGATGCTGCCGTCGGACTGTTGCACCAGGCGACTGGCGCGGACTTCGCCACTGTGGCGCAGGCTGCCGGCAAATGCGCGCACGGCGCCGTTCTCTGCCAGCAGTTTGCCCAGGTTCAGCACCGAATCGGTCGGCGCCTGGATCTCGAAGGTGACACCTTCCATATCCAGGCTGGCGATCTCGAGCTTGCGCCCTGCCGCCAGCAGGATGTTGCCGTCTGGCGCGCGGATGATGCCGGTGTTCTGGATGTCCGGGGCAATCAGGGCGATCCTGCCACCGGGCCCGGCCGTGATCATGCCGTCGTTGCGGATGCCTCCCGCGCCGGTGGCGGCCAGGAAACGCAGCTTGCCGGCCAGGAAGTCCGCGTCGCTGATGTCCAGCGTGGAGGCGATGAAACTGTTGGTGTCGATGCGGGCCCCGCCACCCACCACGATGCCGCTCGGATTGATCAGGAACACCTGCCCGTTGGCCTTCAAGGCCCCGTTGAGCAGCGAGGCGCCCGGGCCGGTCACCCGGTTGAGCACGGCGCTGGCGGCCGAAGGCTGGAAGAACTGGACACTCTCGGACGTCCCGATGGAGAACTGCTTCCAGTTGATGATGGCGCCGTTGGACGCGGTGATGTGGGTTGATCCGGGGGCGGCCTGCCGGATGGCGACCTGCCCGTTGACGACCGTCCCGTCCACCGGACCGGCCCAGGCCACGCCGCCCAAGGCCGCATGAACCGCCAGTACCAGACCCTTGATCCGGGGCGATGCCCCTCGATGTGATGCCTTCATGGGTTCCTCCGCTCGATCGCACCGCGCCAGCCACCACGCGCCATGGCTTGCCATGAACGCGCGCCTTCCGGGCCAGGCGCCTACCGGTCGATCGTAGCCCAATTGCGTGCCCGGCAGGACCTTCATTGCCCCCGACGGGCTGTGGCTGGATCAATTTTGGTCGACCTTGCCAAGGTAACGGGCCTGCCCGCGCCGCCAGGTGCCTCGGCCAGGCGCATGGCGAACCCGGATAATCCCCGGCCATGAACCCCTTGCTCGACCGATTGCAGCCCTACCCCTTCGAACGCCTGCGGCAACTGCTCGCCGGCGTCCAGCCGCCCGCCGGCCTGCGGCCGATCAGCCTGGGCATCGGTGAGCCGAAACACCCCACACCGGCGTTCATCGGCAAGGCATTCAGCGATGCGGTGTCCAGCGTGCCCAGCGGTCTGGCGGCCTATCCTGCGACCGCGGGCGACCCGGCCCTGCGCGCGGCTTGCAGCGCGTGGCTGAAGCGCCGCTACGCGCTCGATGTCGACCCGGCCACCCAACTGCTGCCGGTCAACGGCTCACGCGAGGCGCTGTTCGCCCTGGCCCAGGCGGTGGTGGACGCGGGCCCGACACCCCGGGCCAACAGCCCGGATACCGGCCCGCTGGTGATCTGCCCCAACCCGTTCTACCAGATCTACGAAGGCGCGGCCCTGCTCTCGGGCGCGCACCCCTACTTCGTTGCCGCCGACCCGGCACGCAACTTCGCACAGGACTGGGATGGCGTGCCAGGAGCCGTATGGGCCCGTACGCAACTGCTGTACGTGTGCTCACCCGGCAACCCGACCGGCGCAGTGATGCCGCTGTCCGAATGGAAGAAGCTGTTTGACCTGAGCGACCGCCATGGCTTCGTGATCGCCTCGGACGAGTGTTACAGCGAAATCTACTTCCGCGACGAACCCCCGCTGGGCAGCCTGGAAGCGTCAGCCGCCCTCGGGCGGCCCGGTTTCAGGAACCTCATCGCGCTGACCAGCCTGTCCAAGCGCAGCAATGTGCCTGGCATGCGCAGCGGATTCGTGGCCGGAGATGCCACCCTGATCAGGCAGTTCCTGCTCTACCGCACCTACCATGGCAGCGCCATGAGCCCGGTCGTGCAGTCGGCCAGCATCGCGGCGTGGAACGACGAAGACCATGTGCTGGCCAACCGGGCGCAATACCGCGACAAGTTCGCACGCGTCACCCCGATGCTGGCCAAGGTGATGGACGTTTCGCTGCCGGACGCTGGGTTCTACCTCTGGGCCGACGTGGGAGGCAGCGACACCGCGTTCGCGCGCGACTTGTTCGCTCTTTACAATGTGACGGTTCTGCCCGGCAGTTACCTGGCGCGCGACGCCGGCGGCCACAACCCGGGTGCCAACCGCATCCGGATGGCGCTTGTGGCCGAAAGCGCCGAATGCGAGGAAGCCGCCCGGCGCATTGTGCAGTTTGTCCAATCCAGAACCTGAATCGTCCAGCGACACCAACCAGCCCTCCTGCCATGACCCAACAACTCCAGACCCTCATCGACGCCGCGTGGGAAGACCGCGCCAACATCTCGTCCAAATCCGCCACCAGCGAGGTGAAGGACGCGGTCGAGCACGTGATCGCCGATCTCAACCGCGGCCGCCTGCGCGTGGCCACCCGCGAGGGTGTGGGCCAGTGGACCACGCACCAATGGATCAAGAAGGCCGTGCTGCTGAGCTTCCGGCTCAAGGACAACGCGGTGGTGCGTGCCGGCGACCTCGGGTTCTACGACAAGGTGCAGACCAAGTTCGCCCACCTGGACGAAGACGCGATGAAGGCCACTGGCGTGCGCGTGGTGCCGCCTGCGGTCGCCCGTCGGGGCAGCTTCATCGGCCGCAACGTGGTGCTGATGCCGTCCTACGTCAATATCGGCGCCTATGTGGACGAAGGCACCATGGTCGATACCTGGGCCACCGTGGGATCGTGCGCGCAGATCGGCAAGAACGTGCACCTGAGCGGTGGCGTCGGTATCGGTGGTGTGCTCGAACCGATGCAGGCCGGCCCCACCATCATCGAGGACAACTGTTTCGTCGGTGCGCGGTCCGAAGTGGTCGAAGGTGTGATCGTCGAGGAGAACTCCGTGATCTCGATGGGCGTGTACATCGGCCAGAGCACCAAGATCTACGACCGCGCCACCGGCACCGTGAGCTACGGACGCATTCCGGCCGGCTCGGTGGTGGTGTCGGGCAACCTGCCCAGCGCCGACGGCAAGTACAGCCTGTATTGTGCGGTGATCGTCAAGCGCGTGGACGCGCAGACGCGCGCCAAGACCAGCCTGAACGACCTGCTGCGCGACTGAAACCCCCGCCCCATCCACCAGCACGAGGGACCACCATGGCGACCACCACAGCACCCGGGACGATGGAACGCATCCTGCGTTTGATGAGCGACAAGAAGGCATCCGACGTCTACCTGTCGGCGCATTCGCCGGCGCTCATCAAGATCAACGGGCTGTGTATTCCCATCAACAACCAGGTGCTGCCGCCCGATGCGCCCCGCACGCTGCTGGCCGAGGTGATCCCGGCCGACCGCATGGTCGAGTTGGAGACCACCGGCGAACTCAACATGGGCTTCCCGCTGCCCGGGGTCGGCCGCTACCGGGTCAGTGCGATGCGCCAGCGCGGCTCGATTGCCGCGGTGATCCGCTTCATCACGATCGAGGTGCCAGCTCTTGGCAACCTCGGTCTGCCACCGGTCCTGGGCGAATTGATCATGGAAAAGCGCGGCCTGCTGCTGATGGTCGGCGCCACCGGCTCGGGCAAGAGCACCTCGCTGGCATCGATGATCGACTTCCGCAACGAGTCCCTGGCCGGGCATATCCTGACCATCGAGGACCCGATCGAGTTCCTGTTCAAGAACAAGCGCGCCGTGATCAACCAGCGCGAGATCGGCACCGACACGGAGTCGCTGGAGGTGGCACTGAAAAACGCGCTGCGCCAGGCTCCCGACGTGATCCTGATCGGCGAGATCCGCGACCGCGAGACGATGTCCGCCGCGCTGGCTTACGCGCAGTCGGGCCATCTGTGCCTGGCCACCATGCACGCCAACAACAGCTACCAGGCACTCAACCGGATCCTGAGCTTCTACCCGGTGGAAGTGCGCCAGACCATGCTGGGCGACCTGGCGGCCGCCCTGAAGGCCGTGATTTCGCAGCGCCTGTTGCGCACGGTGAGCGGCGCACGTGCGCCCTCGGTCGAGATCCTGCTCAACACCAAGCTGATTTCAGAACTGATCGAAAAGGGCGACTTCTCCGGCGTCAAGGAAGCGCTCGAAAAATCCATGGCCGAGGGCTCGCAGAGTTTCGAGGCCGACATCGCCCGGCTCATCATGGACGGCACGGTCGACCGCAAGGAAGGCCTGGCGAATGCCGACTCGCCCACCAACCTGATGTGGCGCATGCAGAACGATTTCGCCAAGGCGGTGGCTCCGCAGCAGCAGGACGACCCGGACGACGAACCCTCGTTCACCGAAATCACGCTGGACGTCAAGCACTGATGTTGCGCGCGCTGCACCTCGCAGAACGACTGATCGCACAAGCCTCGGTCACGCCTGCCGACGCGGGTTGCCAGGACCTGCTTGCGCGCCAGGTGGAGGCGCTTGGTTTCGAATGCGAGTCCCTGCCGTTCGGCCCGGCCGAGGCGCGGGTCAGCAACCTGTGGGCCAAGCGCGGTGGCCGCACGCGGGCCGGCGTGCGCAGCCCCTTGCTGGTGTTCGCCGGGCATACCGACGTGGTCCCCACCGGTCCCCTGACGCAGTGGCACAGCGACCCGTTCACCCCCACCCACCGCGACGGCAAGCTGTACGGCCGTGGTGCCAGCGACATGAAATCCTCACTGGCCGCCTTCGTGGTCGCCACCGCGGAGTTCCTCGCCGAGCAGCCGCACACCGGGCTGTCGATCGGCTTCCTGCTCACCAGCGACGAGGAAGGCCCCGCCATCGACGGTACGGCACGGGTCTGCGAATGGCTGCGCCAGCGCGGCGAGCAGATCGACTACTGCGTGGTCGGCGAACCGACCTCGGTCGAGCGTGTGGGCGACATGATCAAGAACGGCCGGCGCGGCAGCCTGAGCGCGCGCCTGACCGTGCAGGGTGTGCAGGGGCACGTGGCCTACCCCCACCTGGCGCGCAATGCGGTGCATCTGCTGGCCCCGGCCCTGGCCGAACTGGCCGCCACCCACTGGGACGCCGGAACGCCCCACTTTCCGCCCACCACCTGGCAGGTGAGCAACCTGCATGCCGGCACCGGCGTGGGCAATGTGGTGCCGGGCAGCGCGGCACTGGACTTCAATTTTCGCTTTTCGACGGCGTCCACACCGGCGCAGTTGCAGGAGCGGGTACAGGAGATCCTGCAGCGCCATGCGGTGCCCTGCGAACTGGCGTGGACACTCGGTGCGGAACCGTTTGTCACGGCCAGCGGCTCGCTGGTGGAGGCGGTCCGCACGGCGATCCACGCCGAGACCGGCATCGACACCCAGCTTTCCACCACTGGGGGCACCAGCGACGCGCGTTTCATCGCCAAGATCTGTCCGCAGGTGGTCGAACTCGGCCCGCCCAACGCCACCATCCACCAGGTCGACGAGCATGTGGCCATCGGCGATATCGAGATCCTGAAGAATATCTACCGCCGGGTGCTCGAGAACCTGGACGGCGTCGGCGCGGCATGACGGTCGTGCCGGGCCGCCCCGGGGGCAAACGCCGCAACGCGCCAGGGGATGCCCTTCCGACCCGCCTGATCGACCTTGTCGACCAGGCGGCTGCCGCGCTCGATGCAGCCGGCGTGTCTTTCGGCCATGGCACGACCAACGCCTTCGACGAAGCGGCGTGGCTGGTGCTGTGGCGCCTGGGCCTGCCGCTGGATACGCCACTCGACGACCCTGGCAGCCCCGCCGGCGCGGGTGTTTCCGCCGACCAGCGCAACCAGGTGCTGGCGCTGCTGGAGGAACGGGTGCGGACCAGGGTACCGGCGGCCTACCTCACGGGCGAGGCCTGGCTGCAGGGCCTGCCGTTTCATGCCGATGCCCGCGCCATCGTCCCGCGCAGCCTGATCGCCGAGCTGCTGGTGTCCGGCGCACTCGACTACTGGCTGCCAGAGCCGCCACACCGGGTGCTGGACCTGTGCACTGGCGGCGGGAGCCTGGCTGTCTTCGCTGCGCTGCGCTGGCCTGGCGCAGCTGTCGACGCCGCCGACATTTCGGCCGACGCGCTGGCCGTGGCCCGCCTGAACGTGGAACGGCACGGGCTCGGCGACCGCATCCGCCTGCTCCAGGGCGACGGATGGGCGGCCGTGGACAGCGCCTATGACCTCGTCCTGTGCAATCCGCCCTACGTGAATACCGCCAGCATGGAGCAGCTGCCTCCCGAGTACCGCGCGGAGCCGGCCCTGGCCCTGGCCGGTGGCGCCGACGGCATGGATCTTGTCCTTGCGCTGCTCGAAGGCGCCGCAGAGCATATGGGCCCGTCTGCCGCCCTGGTGCTGGAGATCGGCCACGAGCGCGACCATTTCGAGGCCGCCTTTCCTGGTCTGGAGGCCGTCTGGCTGGACACCAGTGCCGGCGGCGACCAGGTCTGCGCCCTCACGCGGGCGGTACTTGCCGCCCGCCAACCCCACAAGTCCGGCGCATCCCGCGGCCGGCGGAACCCGAATCCATGATCACCCTGAAGAATGTGACCTTGCGCCGCGGCGCCAAGGTCTTGCTGGACAACGCCTCGATCACCCTGAACCCGGGTGAAAAAGTCGGCCTGGTCGGGCGCAACGGCGCGGGCAAGTCGTCGCTGTTCGCACTGCTCGATGGCTCGCTGCACGAAGATGCCGGCGACTACAGTGTGCCCACCCAGTGGCGCATGGGACAGGTGGCGCAGGACATGCCGGAGACCACCCAGGGCGCGACCGATTTCGTGGTCGACGGCGACACGCGGCTGCTGGCGGCGCAGGCCGAGGTGCTGGCCGCAGAAGCCGGCGATGACGGCGACCGCATGGCCCATGCCTACATGGAACTGCAGGACGCCGGCGCCCATGACGCGCCGGCACGCGCGCAGGCGTTGATCCTCGGGCTGGGTTTCAAGACCACCGAGCTCGACAACCCGGTCAACAGCTTCTCCGGCGGCTGGCGCATGCGCCTGCAGCTGGCGCGTGCGCTGATGTGCCCGTCCGACCTGCTGCTGCTGGATGAGCCCACCAACCACCTGGACCTGGACGCCCTGGTGTGGCTGGAGACCTGGCTCAAGCGCTACGAGGGCACCATGGTGGTGATCAGCCACGACCGCGAGTTCCTCGACGCGGTGACCAACGTCACGCTGCATATCGACGCCGCCAAGCTGGTGCGCTACACCGGCAACTACAGCAAGTTCGAGGACATGCGCGCCGAGCAGATGGAGTTGCAGCAGAACGCATTCACCAAGCAGCAGGACAAGATCGCCCACCTGCAGAAGTTCATCGCCCGCTTCAAGGCCAAGGCCAGCAAGGCCAAGCAGGCGCAAAGCCGGGTCAAGGCGCTCGATCGCATGGAGAAGATCGCACCGCTGCTGGCCGAGGCCGACTTCAGCTTCGAGTTCCGCGAGCCGGCCAACCTGCCCAACCCGATGCTGTCGATGCAGGGTGTGAGTTTCGGCTACCCGTCGCCCGACGACGCGCCGCCCGGAACGCCACCGACGGTGATTGTGCGCAACGTCAGCCGCTCGGTGCTGGCCGGTCAGCGTATCGGCATCCTGGGCGCCAACGGCCAAGGCAAGTCCACGCTGGTCAAGACGGTGGCGCGCACCCTGGCGCCGATCGGCGGCGAGATCACCGAAGGCAAGGGGTTGAACATCGGCTACTTCGCGCAGCAGGAGCTCGACGTGCTGCGGCCCGCCGACAGCCCGCTGGACCACATGATCACCATGGTGCGCGAGATGACCGCCGCCGGAAAGATCGCCGGCCAGGCCACCCGCGAGCAGGATCTGCGCAGTTTCCTGGGCAACTTCAACTTCGGCGGCGACATGGTCAAGCAGGCCGTCGGCACCATGAGCGGCGGCGAAAAGGCGCGCCTGGTGCTGTGCATGATCGTGTGGCAGCGCCCCAACCTGCTGCTGCTCGACGAGCCCACCAACCACCTGGACCTGGCCACTCGCGAAGCGCTGGGGATGGCGCTCAACGAGTTCGAGGGCACGGTGATGCTGGTCAGCCACGACCGCGCATTGCTGCGTTCGGTGTGCGACGAATTCTGGATGGTCTCGCGCGGCGGCGTGTCGCCTTTCGATGGCGATCTGGACGACTACCAGCGGTACCTGCTGGACGAGGCCAAGCGGCAGCGCGAGGCCATCAAGCAGGCATCCGCGCCGGCCGCCAGGGCGGCTGGCAAGTCCGAAGGGAAACGCACCCCCAAGGCGGCGCGGGTGCCCAAGGCGCCGCTGCAGTCGGAGCTGGAGCAGGTCGAATCCAAGATGAAGGTGCTCAACGGCGAGGGTGCGGCAGTGGAGTCGCACCTGAGCACCGCCGTGCGTCCGTCTGAAATCGCGGAACTCGGGCGCAGGCTCAAATCGGTCAACGACGAATTGCGCCAGCTGGAAGACCGCTGGCTGGAGTTGTCGTCGCGCCTGGACGCCGTCGACGTCTGATCCGGCCCCGCCCTCCAGTCGCACGCACCCGGGACGCTCGTGGCACAACGTGAAAGCGCCCTGAAAAAGATCCTGCGCGGCGCGCATGTTTCGGGCCTGGTCTACGGCCTGGGACTGCTGGTGCTGATCCACCTGATCGGCACGGTGGGATACATGTTCATCGGGCAGCCCACGGCCACCTGGATCGACAGCTTCTACTTCACCTTCATCACGGTCGCCACCATCGGTTTCGGCGAGACCATCGACCTGAGCACCCATCCGATGGGGCGCTTGTTCACCGTGTTCATCGCCGTCATCGGCATCGGCGCGATGAGTTACCTGTTCTCGACGCTGGTGGCGCTGCTGGTGGAGTCCGATCTCAATACCGACCTGAGGAAGAAACGCATGGAAAAAGCTATTGCCAGGCTCTCCGGCCATTACATTGTGTGTGGCATCGGCCGGGTCGGATCCAACGTCGCCAGCGAGTTGCGCAAGACGAAACGTACCTTCGTCGTGATCGAAGCCGACCGCGACGCGCTGGACCACTGGCTCGAGCAGGACCCGGCCACCCTCTACCTGCACGGGGACGCAGCCGACGACGACGCCTTGCAGTTCGCCGGCGTCAAGGCGGCAGCCGGGGTGTTCGCCGTGACCGGCGACGACAGCCACAACCTGATGGTGTCGCTGTCGGTCAAGCTGCTCAATCCCAAGGCCCGGGTGGTGGCCCGCATGCACGACATCCGCAATGCGGCAAAGGCCCGTCGCGCCGGCGCCGACGAGGTGGTCTCACCCGATTTCACCGGCGGCATGCGGATCGCCTCTGCGATGGTGCGCCCGCACGTGGTGAACTTCATGGACCAGATGCTCCACAGCGACGAGAATCTGCGTGTGGAGGAAATCATCGTGCCTCCCCATGTGCCGGCAACTGCGCTGGAGGATCTGGTGCCCAAGTCGCGCGACTACATGCTGATGGCCACCCATGAACACGGCAAATGGGTCTTCAATCCGCCAGGCTCGCAACTGGTGAAAGCCGGTACGGCGCTGGTCCTGATGGCCAGCCCGGACGGACGCACCAGCCTGGAAAAGAGCCTCAACGGATAAACCGCTCAAGCGCGCTGCAGAACCGGCCGATAGGTCGGATAAGTCGAAGTCTGCACACCGTGTTGTCGATCCACAGCAATCCCGCCTCCCTTGCGGCGAACCGCGTCCTGGCCGTGTCCGAACACACGATCGGGCGGGCCCTGGCGCGCCTGGGCTCCGGGTTGCGCATCAACAGCGCGAAGGACGACGCGGCCGGGCTTGCGGTCTCGGTGCGCCTGATCGCCCGCAGCCGCCAGTCGGCGGTCGACCTGCGCAGCATGAACGACATGGTGTCGCTGCTGCAGGTGGCCGATGCCAGCCTGGCCAGCACCGGGGCCAACCTGCAGCGCATCCGGGAGCTTGCAGTGCAGGCCGCCAACGCCACCAACATCGCCAGCGACCGCCTGGCGATGCAGCGCGAAGCCGCCACCCTGGTTGACGCCAGCCGGCAACGCCAGGCACGCACCACATTCAATGGCCAGGCGCTGCTCGACGGCAGCCTCAACATCCAGGGCTTTGTCGGCCAGTCGGACGCGGCCGTGGCCATCCACCTGGCCCCCTTGTTCCTGCCCCGCACCACCGATGTGCTGTTTCGGTATGCCCAGCTGGCACAGGCCACGGCGAGCACCACCCCGGGTGGCGGGCTGTCGGCGGGCGAGCTGACCATCAACGGCCAGGCGGTCGGCGCCACGGTCGCCGGCACGGCCACGGGCCAGGGCGCGGACAGCGCCTGGGCCCTGGCCCAGGCGATCGGTAGCGCCGGCATCGCCGGCCTGAGCGCCAGCGCCGACAGCAACCGCCTCACCGGCACCGAGGTGGTCCCGGCCAGTGGCGGCGCCGTGCTCGCAGGCGAGATCGTGGTCAACGGCATTCCGGTCGCGGCCGGCAACCATGTCAGCGCGATCAATGCCATTGCCGGCCAGACCGGCGTGACAGCCACCGCCGTGGCCGGCAACGCCGCGCCGGGGTTTCCGTCGGCGATCCCCTACACGCTGGTGCTGACCGCTGCCGACGGGCGCAACATCGACATCGCTGGCGCCTCGGGATTCGGCATCCCGGACCAGACCGCGGTTGGCCGCGTGACGATCACCGGCCCGCTGGCCGAACGGCCAGCCGCCAACCTGCAGATCGGCGGCACCAGCCCCGGCGGCGCCGGCCTGGCCGCGGGCACCATCGCTGCGGTCGACAGTGGCGACCCGGTGGTGCTTGCCCTGGACGAGGCGGCCGGCTACGACCAGAACCCCAACCTGACGAGTGCCGATAACGCCAGCGTCACCATCGGCATCATGGACCGCAAGCTGGACAGACTGCTCACGCTGCGCACGCAGCTCGGCGCGGCACTCAACGCACTGGACCTGCGCAACAACGCCCTGGCCACCTCACGGGAGTCGGCAGTGGCGGCGGTGTCGCGCATCCTCGATGCCGACTACGCCACGGAGATCACCGAATTCACGCGCGCCGACATCACCCGCAGCGCCGGGCTGGCCATGCTGGCGCAAGCCAACCTGCTGCCGCGACAGATACTCACGCTGCTGGCGCCCACCGGCCTGGCGGACGGCGTCACGACGGCGCCAGGCCGACAATAGGCACCCATGCAAGACGAGCACCCAGCGCTGTTTACCGCCCATGTCCGGCCCGGCGACCAGCAGTGCGATGCCTGGTCGAACCAGCCGCTGCTGCTGTCGCTGGAAATGGGCAGCCTGGACTGGCCCAGTTCCTGCCGCAACGGCACCTGCCGCACCTGTATCGGGCGCCTGCTGAGCGGCCAGGTCCGCTACGAGATCGACTGGCCCGGGCTGAGCGCCGAGGAAAAGGCCGAGGGTTATCTGCTGCCCTGCGTGGCCCACCCCTGTTCGGACGTGGTGCTGACCCGCGAATCCTGAGTCCGCGCCGCCGCGCCCGGACACCACACCGGATTGCGCTTCGTCAACCGATCGGCCGGATCGCACCGCGCTGTCACATGTCCGTGCCATGATTGGCGGGAGCCACCACTCCCGCCACCCTCTGCTCCCCGGCCAGACCACCGTGAACAAGCCCCGCCCCCCCCGCCGCGGCCCGGATCGCGAGGCCGCGCTGGCGCAGTACCGCCAGCGCGCCGGCGTCTATGACCTGGAACTGGCACTGTTCCAGCCGATCCGGCTCCAGGCCATCAGCCGGCTGGGGCTGCGGCCGGGCGACACGGTGCTGGACGTCGGCTGCGGGACCGGCCTGAGCCTGGACGCCCTCGTGCGCGGGGTTGGCGCAACGGGCCGGGTGCTGGGCATCGAGCAGAGCCCGCCGATGCTCGAACAGGCGCGCCAGCGGGTGGCGCAGCAGGGCTGGACCAACGTCCGCCTGGTGTGTTCACCGGTCGAGTCCGCGCGCATGACCTGCAGGGCCGATGCTGCCTTGTTCCACTTCACGCACGACATCCTGCTGCGCAACGAGGCCGTGGCCAACATCATGGGGCACTTGAAGCCGGGCGCCCGCGTCGTGGCCTGTGGCCTGAAATGGGCGCCCGCCTGGGCCCTGCCGGCCAACCTGTTCGTGGCGGCGGCGGCCCTGCGGTCCGTCACATCGCTGGAGGGCCTGCGCCAGCCCTGGAGTACGCTTGCGCCCTACCTTGGCCCGATCGACCTGACGCCCCTCTGGGCCGGCAGCATCTACCTGGCAAGCGGCACCGTGGCGCCAGCGCCGGACCATCCGCCGCGGGCGCACGGTCAACGCGCCGGGCCGGTGCATCCAGGGCGACCGGGGCGTGGATCGGGTTGACGCGGCACAGGTTTTGCACAATTTTGCTGTCAGGTACTTGACAGATGTGCGTATCGTCCGGCACCGGCTGTTCACAGGCCGATTTCAGTGGCAGTTCGCTGCACGCTGCCCGTTTCGGAGGCGTCGGCCGCGGCACCAGCACCGGCGCCGCCTGCGCCGGTTATCCAGAAAGTTATCCACAGACTAGACCACAGCGCCGGGGGATAACCTGGCGCCCGGCCGGCGTGCTCAATAGTGGATGGCGCGCGGCGCCCCACCGCCGGCGGCAATCACATCCCCATGCACGGCGCGCGACTTGGGCGAACACAGGAAGACCACCACGTTCGCCACGTCACTCGCGTCAAGCAGTTGGCGTATCGAGTTGCCGGCGGCCATCTGCGCTTCCACCTCCTGCGGCGGGATGCCCTGGGCCGCCGCGCGGGCCTGTACCAGCGGCGCGGTGCGTTCCGTCCGCGTCAGTCCGGGATGCACCACCGTGACATTGATGCCGCTGGGGCCGAGTTCGTCGGCCAGGTTTTTCGTCAGTGCTGCCACGGCCACATTGCGGATACTGCCCACGGCGCTGCCGGTCTGGCGCGCCGCCAGCCCGCTGATGTTGACGATCCGTCCCCAGCCACTGGCGATCATCCCGGGCGCGACTTCGCGCGCGCAACGGATGTAGCCCATCACCTTGGTGTCCATCTCGGCATGAAAGAAATCCGTGGTGATATCGGCCAGCTGCGGCGGCCCGGCAAAGCCCGCCGGTTCGGCCGCCGCATTGACCAGGATGTCGACGCTGCCACCGAGCTGGCGCACCGCATCGGCAACCGCATTGCGGACCTGCGCATCGCTGGTGGTATCGGCCACTACACCAACCACATTGCGGCCGGTGGCGACACTGATCTCGCGCGCTGCCGCTTCCAGCGCCTGGGCCCCGCGCGCAAGCAGCGCCACGTCCACGCCCTCCTGCGCCAGGGCGAGGGCGATCGCCTTGCCGATACCGCGGCTGCCGCCGGTGACGAGTGCGCGTTTGCCGTTGAGTTCCAGATCCATTGGGTGCTTTCGAGTGGCTGCAGGGGGGATTCTGCAGGATGCAGGATGCGTCCCAGGCCACCTGCGAATTGCGGCGCAGGCAGACAACGGTACGTCGCAACGACAATCGCGATCCCCGAGCTGATGAGATATTTTATCCGGGTATTATTGACAAGACAATTACGCCCGGGTATATTCTGCCGCACACTGGCATCGTCATTCGCTCGACCTGGCAGCGGCCACGCTGCTTCCCCAGCGGCCGCACCCAATGGCCCCCCATCAACCCGCCGGGAGAACCCCCTGTGCCATCTCCGTCTTCCACTGCACCAGCTGCCAACCCGGCACCCGAGGCTTCCGCGCCAGACGCGCGGGCGCCCGCCATGGTGTTCATCCTGGTCACGGTGCTGATCGACATGATGGCCATCGGGCTGATCGTGCCGGTGCTGCCCTTTCTGGTTGGCACCTTCACCACCTCGACGACCGAGCAGACCTTCTGGTTCGGCGCCGTGGCACTGGCATTTGGTGTCGCCAACTTCTTCGCGTCACCGATCCTGGGAGCGCTGTCGGACAAGTACGGCCGTCGGCCGGTGCTGCTGCTCGGCTTTTCGGGCCTGGCCTTGAGCTTCATCGTGACCGGGCTTGCCACGGCCTTGTGGATGCTGATCGTGGTACGCCTCGTCAGCGGCGCGATGCAATCCAACGCTGCCGTGGCCAATGCCTATGTGGCCGACATCACTGCGCCCGAAGACCGCGCGCGCCGTTTCGGGCTGGTCGGCGCGATGTTCGGCCTGGGTTTTACCCTGGGCCCTGCGATGGGCGGCTACCTGGGCAGTTTCAACCTGCATCTGCCCTTCTTCGTGGCCGGTGGCCTGGCGGTGCTGAACTGGATCTACGGGTACTTCGTGCTGCCGGAGTCCCTGCCGGCGGACCGGCGCAAGCCCTTCGCATGGCGCCGCGCCAATCCGTTTGGCGCGATGGTGGGCCTCGGCCAGTTGCAGGGCGTGGGCTCGCTGGTGGCGGTGATCGGCCTGGCCAGCCTGGCGCAGTTCACGCTGCACAACAGTTTTGTGCTGTACACCACGTTCAAGTTCGGCTGGGGCCCGAAGGACAACGGCCTGGCCTTGTTCACCGTCGGGCTGATGTCGGTGCTGGTGCAGGGCTTCCTGCTCAAGCACCTGCTCAAGCGCTTCTCGGCCCGCTTCCTGGCCGTGGGCGGACTGATGGCGTCCACCCTGACCTACTTCGCATTCGGTGCCGTGACCGCGGGCTGGATGATGTTCGTCGTGATCATCGCCGGCAACCTTCTGGGCGGCGGCGCGGCGGCGGTGATCCAGAGCCTGGTGTCCAACTCCGCCGACGCACGCAGCCAAGGCCAGACCATGGGCGCCGTGGCGGCCCTCAACAGCCTGACCGCCGTGCTGGCGCCGGTGGTCAGCGCCAGCCTGCTGGGCATCGTCTCGCACCTGCCCAAGGGCGACTGGCGCATCGGGTTGCCGTTCTATTTCTGCGCCACCATGCAGCTGATCGGCACGGTGTTCGTCGCGCGGCACTTCAATCGGGCGAGGCACGCGCCGGCAGGTGCGGCATCCACCTGACAGGCGCAGTCTGCAGGCTGTCGATGTGTAGGCCCGAAGGCGTCAATCGCAGCGCGCTGTTTCGCCTGTCACTTGAGATGCACATCACCAACCAGCCCCAAAACGCCGATCACGATCAGGTAGGCCGCGACGATGTAGTTGAGCATGCGCGGCACGACAAGAATCAGCACGCCGGAAACCAGCGCCACGATGGGGGTAAGGCCTAAGGTCATTGTCATCTCCCGGTTTGTCCCGATCGGCAATCCCCGGAATGGAGACGGTCGGGCAGTCCAGTCTGGAGGGCCGTTCCAGCGGTGTCTGTTGGGCGTCGAACATAGGCTGCGGGGTGGATCGCGCTCGACGGCTCCGTTGTGGAGGCTACGATGCGGCAGCGCGCTTGGCACTCGCGCGCGCCGACAAATCGCCGCGAGCGGCGACGGTGACACGACAAGGCAATCGGCAAGCATTGGCAGCGTCGCAAACGATCCGCCGCCCGCATTGCATTGACGATTTTGGACAGGAGCGCGGTTGCGCTACGCTACAAGCAAGAAAGAAGAGGTGCCAAGACCGGAGTTGCCGTGAAGTGGTGGGTGACGCAGTTGCGCCCGCGCATTGCAGCCTGCTGGCACCTGCCATGCGCCTGCTTGCACATAATCCGTTGCTCGGGAATATGCGCCTTGCTACTATGTTTGTAGCAATGAATGCAATGCTGGGAGGGCTGTGAAGTGGTGGGTCCTGACAGATTCGAACTGTCGACCTACGGATTAAGAGTCCGCTGCTCTACCAACTGAGCTAAGAACCCACTTCGAAAAACGATCGCGCTGGCATGCAGGGAGTTGGTAGGACGTGGCAGGCTCGAACTGCCGACCAACGGATTAAAAGTCCGCTGCTCTACCGACTGAGCTAACGTCCCGCTCCCTGATCTGCTGCAAGGTTTGCGCCTCACAGCAAAGCAAAAAATTATAGCCCGGTTCGGGGCCCATTCAGGCTGGCACGCTGGCCAATGTTGCAATTTGGTTGAGGACCCAGCCCGCGGCGCATTGGCCGAAGGTGGCGGTGACACTGACGATCGAGCCATACCCATGGCAATTCAGCGAGCCGTCGGCACCTTCGATGGCGCAGGAGGCGTCGGCCGGTTGCACCGGTTCGCGGCTGAACACACAGGCCACGCCGAGCTTGCGGCCTTCGCGCGGGGCGCCGTGCTCCTTGCGCAGGCGGTTGCGCACTTGCGCCAGCAAAGGGTCGTGTGTGCAGGCCGACAGGTCGGTGATGTCGACCAGATGCGCCTGGCGTTTGCCACCGGCCGCGCCCGCCGCGATGAAGTGCACCTGGCTGTTGTGGCGAGCCCAGGCCGCCAGCGCCACCTTGGCGCGCACCTGGTCGCAGGCGTCGATGACGGCATCGACCTGCCCGCCCGCGAGCAAGGCCGGCCAGTTGTCCTGGTCGACGAACTCCTCGATGCAGCGCACCTGGCATTGCGGATGGATACCGGCGATGCGCTCGCGCATGGCCAGCACCTTGGCCTGTCCCACGGTGGACTCCAATGCATGCACCTGCCGGTTGATGTTGGACTCGGCGACATGGTCCAGGTCGATCAGCGTCAGACGACCGACACCGCTGCGGGCCAGGGCCTCCGCGGCCCAGGAGCCGACGCCACCAATGCCCACTACCACCACGTGGGCGGCTCGAATCCGGCGCGCCGCGGCCACGCCATACAGCCGTTCGAGCGCACTGAAGCGTCGGTCGAGGTCAGTGTCAACGGCAAGCAGCGCCACGGCAACCGGTGTTGGATGGGGGAGCGCGTCAGCGCAGCCGCGCCAGCCGCTCCTTGCCGGCCTGCGCTGCCTCGGACTGCGGGTAGGCCTTTCCCAGGTCTTCCAGCGACTTGCGGGCGCCACGCACGTCCTTGAGCTCGACCTGGCAGTTCGCGATCGACAGCAGGGCCTCCGGCGCACGCAGATGGTCGGGCGCCGCCTGCAGCAGGATGCGGAAATTCGTGATCGCTTCCTTGTAGTCGCGCGTGGCGTATTGCGCATTGCCCAGCCAGAACAACGCCGAGGGCATGTAGCCTGTCTTGGGGTAACGCGACATCAGCGCCAGAAAGCCGCTCTGCGCGGCGCCGAAATCACCGGAGCGAAAACTGGCTAGCGCGGCGTCGAACGCGCGCCGCTCGGCCGGTTCGACCTGGATGTCGCGCCCGTCGACTGTCACCTTGACCGGCTCCAGTTGCCTGACGCGCTCGTCGACGCCGCGGGCGAGATCCTGCTGGCCCAGCGCCAGGTCTTTCTGGCGCACCTGCAGGTCGGAAAGCGTGCGGTTGGTCTGCTCGTTGAGACCGTTGAGGCGCGCCACCTCGGCGCGCAGAGACTCGATCTGGTTTTGCAGATCGAGCAGGCCGCGGCGCAGCTGGGCGCTCTCTTCCGCGCTGCGGCGCAGTTGCTCGTTCTGGCTCTCGCGCTGGGTGTCGGCGAAACGCTGCAGGGCCGCGTCCGACGCCTGTCGGCCTGCCTCCACCCGCTGGCGCAGATCGAGGATCGCCTTGCGCGCCTCTTCGTCGTCGAACAGACCCGCATGGGCTGCGCCGTGCACGCCGGCGACGGCCAGCACCAGCACATGCAGTCCGGTTCGCATCGAGCGCCCCAAAGTCCTCATCGGTAGGCAATCTCCGCGCGCCGGTTCTGGGCCAGGGACGCCTCGTCGCTGCCCTGGACGGCGGGTTTTTCCTTGCCGAAACTCACTGCCTCGACCTGTGCATCGGCCACGCCGAGCAGTCCCAGCGCGCGGCGCACGGCCTCGGAGCGCTTCTGGCCCAGCGCAAGGTTGTACTCGCGCCCGCCGCGCTCGTCGGTATGGCCTTCGATCGACGCCTTGCGGTTCCTGTCGGCCGTGAGGTAGCGCGCCTGTGCCTCGATCACCGCCTGGTATTCGGGTTTGATCGCAAAACTGTCGTAGTCGAAATACACCATGCGCGGGCCCGAGGGCGCAGCTGCGTTCGCCGCACCTGCTGCCCCCAGGTTGACCGGTGCAATCGCCGTGTTGGTGACGCCGGTGGAGCCACCGCTGCCGGCGCTTGCAGCTCCGGCAGCGCCCTGCGCGCCGCTCCCCTGCCCGGCGACCGGTGTGCCGGAGCGGTCTTCCACCGCCACATCATCGAGCTTGACCGACGAGCCGCAGCCCGCCAGCGCGGCAGTGAACGCCAAGGCCAGCAAAAATCGCATCATCCGAGTACTCCTGAGTGGTGTGTCATGGTTTCTGGAAAGGGCCCCAGTCGGGCTCGCGGATGTCACCGCCCTGCCCGGCCAGCCGCGCCTTGATCCTGCCGTCGAGCGTGGTGGTCATCAGCGCTTCCTTGCCCTGGTTCTGCGTGGCGTAGATGATCAGGCGCCCGTTGGGCGAAAAGCTCGGACTCTCGTCGGCCGCGGTATCGGTGATGGCCGTGGCATTGCCGCTGGCCAGTTCCATCACGTGCAGCTTGAAGAGGCCGTTCACACGCGAGATGTAGGCCAGCCACCGGCCGTCCGGGCTGACCGACGGCGAGATGTTGTAGGTGCCTGCGAAAGTGACGCGCTCGGCATTGCCACCGGTCGGCGCCATGCGGTAGATCTGTGGCGAGCCGCCCCGGTCGCTCACGAAAAAGAGCTGACGGCCATCGGGTGAGAACGCCGGTTCGGTATCGATGCTGACCGACTGCGAGATCCGGCGGGGCTCGCCACCCGCCGCGGCGTCGATCGTGTAGAGCTGCGAGCCACCGTCGCGGCTGAGCGTGACCGCCAGCGTGCGCCCGTCCGGCGACCACGCCGGCGCGCTGTTGGAGCCGCGAAAATTGGCGAGCAGCCGGCGCCGGCCTGTGGCCACGTCGTGCGCGTAGATCACCGGCTTGCGCGACTCGAACGACACGTATGCAAGTTGCGCGCCATTGGGAGACCAGGCCGGAGAGATGATGGGCTCCGGGCTGCTCAGCGCCGACTGCGCGCTTTCGCCGTCGGAGTCCGCCACCCACAGGGTGAAGCGCGGTCCGGCCTTGGTCACGTAGGCGATGCGGGTCGAGAACACGCCCTTGTCACCGGTGAGTTTTTCATACACATGGTCGGCGATACGGTGTGCAGCCTGGCGCAGGTCGCCCGCCACCACCGCATAACTCTGGCCACCGAGGTCCTGCCCGCGGGCCACGTCCCACAGGCGAAAACGCACATCGAAACGGCCGTCGGCCAGGCGCGACACGCTGCCCGTGGCCAGCGCATCCGCGCTTTTCTGGCGCCAAGCCGCCAGGTCGGGGCGCGACAGCTCGTCCATCGCGGGGCCGGTGGCGTCGAGGCTGCGAAACTGCCCGCTGCGTTCCAGGTCGGCCAGGATGATGGCGGAAATTTTCTGGGGACCTGCGTCTTCCCCACGGAAAGCGGCCACGGCGATCGGCACCTGCGTCATGCCGATGCCGGACACCTCTACACGGAATTGTGCCTGTGCCGGAAGGTTGAACAAGACCAGGGCCGCGACAGACAGGCGCTGCAGGCAGCGGGTAAGGAACTGGAGAAGGCGTGGCGTCATCAGGTCTGTCGAAGAGGGGGCGGGCAGTGCCCGGGGCAACAATTTCAGCGGTGAGCGTACCACGGCGACAGGGCCCGATCTGTTGCAGAACGTACGCAGCCGCCCCGCGCCCGCCGGCCTGATCCGGCACCGGTGAGCCGTGATAATGGCGGGCTTCACGCCGCACGATGTCCACCCGTTTCCGCACTCCCTCTGCCCGCCCCGGCCCACGCCATGACCCTGCCTGATCCACTCGCGCGTCCGGCGGGCCTGCTCAAGCGCATGCGCCGCCTGTGGCCGTATTTCGGACGCCCGTTGTGGGTGTGGGCCGTTGCCGTGGTGGCAACCTTGCTGCTGGCCCTGTCCGAGCCGCTGATCCCCGCCTTGTTGCAGCCGCTGCTCGACCGCGGCTTCCAGAAAGGTGCATTGCCGCTGTGGGCGGTTCCGGTGTCGCTGGTGGCCTTGTTCGCGGTGCGGGGCCTGTGCAGTTTCCTGGCGCAGGTGGCGATGACGCGGATCACCAGCAACGGCCTGATGGTGCTGCGCAAGGCGATGTTCGAGAAACTGCTCGACGCGCGCCTGGAGCTGTTTGCGGGCCAGTCGTCCAGCGCCCTGGCCAATACGCTGGTGTACGAGGTGCAGACTGGCGCGAGCCTGCTGGTCGGAGCGCTGATGACCTTCACCCGCAACAGCCTGACACTGATGGCCCTGGTCGCCTACCTGCTGTACCTGAACTGGAAACTCACACTGATCGTGGTCTGCCTGTTCCCCGCCGTCGCGTATGTGGTGCGCAAGCTGTCGGCGCGCCTGTACCGCGTCACACGCAACAGCCAGGAGGCGACCGACCACCTGGCCTATGTGGTTGAGGAGAACGTGCTGGCCCACCGCGACATCCGGCTGCAGGCGGCACAGGCATCGCAGGCGCTGCGCTTCCAGCAGCTCAGCGATTCGCTGCGCCGCCTGTCGCTCAAGTCCACCGCGGCGTCCGCCGCCATGACACCCCTCACGCAGTTGCTGGCCTCGGTGGCGCTCTCGGCGGTGATCACGGTGGCGCTGATACAAAGCGCCGACCGGAGCACCTCGGTGGGCGGCTTCGTGGCCTTCGTCACCGCCATGCTGATGCTGATCGCGCCGCTCAAGCACCTGACCGAAGTGGCCAACCCGATCACTCGCGGGCTGGCGGCCATGGAACGCGGGCTGGACATGATCGCCGACACGCCGAGCGAATCCGGTGGCAGCTTCGAACTGGCGCGCGCCTCGGGCAACGTCCGCTTCGATGCGGTATCCGTCGTCTACGGCGCCAACACCGTGCCGGCGCTGGACAACTTCTCGCTGCAGATCGCCGCCGGGGAGACGGTGGCGCTGGTCGGTGCATCAGGCTCCGGCAAGACCACACTGGTCAACCTGCTGCCGCGTTTCGCCGATGCGCGCAGCGGTGGTGTCTATCTGGAGGATCACGACGTACGCGAATGGTCGCTGGCCGCCCTGCGACGCCAGTTCGCCCTGGTCAGCCAGCATGTGCTGATGCTCAACGACACGATCGCCGTCAACGTGGCCCTGGGTCAGCCCGTCGACCGGGCGCGCGTGGCGGACTGCCTGGCCGCAGCCAACCTGCAGACCCTGCTGGACGAACTGCCACACGGCCTGGACACCCTCGTCGGCCACAACGCGATGCAATTGTCCGGTGGCCAGCGCCAGCGCCTCGCGATCGCGCGGGCCTTGTACAAGGACGCGCCGATCCTGATCCTCGACGAAGCCACCTCGGCGCTGGATGCCGAGTCCGAGCGCGCCGTGCAGGACGCGTTGCAGCGCCTGATGCACCAGCGCACCACGCTGGTCATCGCGCACCGGCTGGCCACGGTGCAGCACGCAGACCGCATCGTGGTCATGGAGGGTGGGCGCATCCTCGAGGTGGGAACCCATGCCGTGCTGCTGGCGGCGGGCGGGCCGTACGCGCGCCTGTATGCATTGGGCCTCGGAGGCCGGGAAGCAAGCACCACATGAACACGCATCTGCAGGACCTGAGCGACGACACCGACGACCCGGACCACACCCCCCAGGAGCGGGCCGCCGCGGCATCGCGCAGCACCTGGGTCAGCGTGGGCGTGAACCTGGTGCTGACCGTCTGCCAGATCGTGGTCGGCATCACCGCCAAGTCCCAGGGCCTGATCGCCGACGGTATCCATTCCCTGTCGGACCTGGTGGCCGATTTCGTGGTGTTGTTCGCCAATCGACACAGCCAGAAGGACGCCGACGAAGACCATCCGTACGGCCACCAGCGCTTCGAGACCGCGGCCTCGCTGGTGCTGGGCAGCTTGCTGCTGGCGGTGGGCGTAGGCATGTTGTGGTCGGCCTTCCGCAAGCTGGAGGCGCCCGAAACGGTGCAGACCGTGCACATCTTTGCGCTGTGGGTGGCTGGCGGCGCGCTGGTGGCCAAGGAACTGCTGTTCCGCTACATGCTGGCAGTGGCCAAGAGGGTCAAGTCGAGCATGCTGGTGGCCAATGCCTGGCACGCGCGTTCCGATGCCGCGTCCTCGCTGGTGGTGGGCGTGGGCATCATCGGCAACCTCGCGGGATACCCGATCCTGGACCCGATCGCGGCGCTGATCGTCGGCTTCATGGTGGCGCGCATGGGCTGGGGCTTCAGCTGGGACGCCCTGCACGACCTGATGGACCGTGCGGTTGACGACGAAGAGGTGCAGGCGATCCGCACCACCTTGATGCAGACCCCCGGCGTGAGTGGCGTGCACGATGTGCGCACCCGCAAGATGGGCGACATGATCGTCGTCGATGCCCATTTGGAGGTAGATGGCGCCATCAGCGTCGAGGCTGGCCACGACATCGCCGTGTTGGCGCGCCAGCGCGTGCTGCAGCGCCACCGCGTGCTCAACCTGATGACGCACATCGATCCCTGGCGCAGACCCGACCTGGACCACACCGGGCCAGCGGCGCCTACCGGGCACTGACGCGTAGCGGGCCCGCAGCGCGCCTGATGCGCGCGCATCAGACCTTGGCAGGCAAGAGTCGCTGAACCAGCGGGTGCAGCACCTTTCTTTCGGTCCCCAGCGCATAGAAATGTTCCTCGACACCGTCGCAAGGTCCGACCTGGCGCACGGCATAACGCGCGCTGAGCTTGTCGTCGATCAACTCGGCCATCGGGAACACCCCCATGCCACCCGCGCCGAAGGTGGTCATCAGGGCGCTGTCCTCGAACTCCCCCACGACCGTCGGTTGCAGCCCGTGGCGCTCGAACCATTGGTCGATGCGCGCCCGCACGGCGACATGGCGCGTCGGCAGCAGGATCGGCAAGGCGCCGAGTGACCGTGGGAACCCGCTGCGGGCCTGTGCCCACAGCGACGTCGGCGCATACCAGGCCAGACCCGACGAACCGAGGGAATGGCTGTAGACCTTGAGGTTGGGGTTGCTTGGGGCCATCCGGTCGGACAGCACCACATCGAGCTTGTGCAAGGCCAGTTCGGCGATCAGGTTGTCGAACCGGTCCTCGTGGCACAACAGGCGCAGCTGGGGCTCCTGCAGCACCGGCATCAACAGACGCCGCACGACCAGCTTGGGAAGGCCGTCGGAAATGCCCACCGCCAGGCGCACACTGGTGGTGCTGACGGCGTCGCGAACCAGCGCTGGCAACTGCTCGCCCAACTGGAAGATCTCGTCCGCCTGGCGCAGGGCGGCCTGTCCAGCCTCGGTCAGCGCCAGCCCGCGACCGGCCGGCTTGAACAAGGCATGACCCAGCGAGCGCTCCAGTTCACGCACCTGCGTGCTCACGGTCTGGATCGCCATTCCCAGCCGCTGCGCGCCGCGGGCCATGCCGCCCTCCTTGGCCACGACCCAGAAGTAATACAGATGGCGGTAACTGAAGTGCAGGCTCATGCTCGCTCATGCTCAGGTTTTACGGAAGTGTCAGTCCCGCATTGTCTGCTTTTACGGAAAGCTGTACCCGCCTATTCTCTACCCGTGTCCAAACCACACCAACCGGAGAACCCCCATGCAAGTCCGTTTTGAATCACGCACCCCCGAGGCGGCGCAGATGCGCGAACTGAGCATCGACCGCCTGCAGTACTCGATGCGTCGCCTGACCTGGCTCGTGCCCCGGGCCCGCGTACTGCTCAGCGACGTCAACGGCCCGCGCGGCGGCGTCGACAAGCGCTGCCAGCTGGAATTCAGGACCGCAACCGCCGGCACCCTGGTTGTCACCTCGGTGGCGCGTGACTGGCGCTCGGCCCTCGACAACAGCCTGGCGCGCGCCTCCCAGGCTCTGATCCGGATCTGGCGCCGCAGCCAGCAGCGCGAGCGTCCGCGCCAGCGCCAGATGCATCCCGGCAACTGATCACAGAAACACACGCCATGCGCACCTATCCCCGCAACAGCTCCCGCGCCGCAGCCCGCATCGTCGCACTGACACTGCTGGCCGACGGACACCTCTGCAAGACCGAGCTCGACGCCCTGGACCGCCTGCGGGCGCACGACGTGCTGGGCCTCGACGACGCCGGCATGCGCGCCGTCGTGCACGCGTTGTGCGAGGACATGCTGGCCAGCGCCGACCACAGCTGGTCCAACGCCTGTCGCATCGATCCCGCCACGCTGCGCCAGCTCATGGCAGAGATCGACGACCCGGCGCTCCAGGCGACGGTGATGCGGCTGTGCATGGGCGTGGCCAATGCCGACCGCCATGTGACCGAAGGCGAGTCCATCGTGCTCTCCTCGGCACTGGACCAATGGGGACAGAGGGCGCTCGCAAGCAGCGCCTGTGCCGACGCGTCGGGCGCGCGGACATGATGGGCTACGCCCTGCTCCTGGCCGCAATTGGCGTAACACTCCTGTTCCACGCCTGGCGTGAACGGTTTTCCGACAACCTCCGTGACGCACGCCTGCTTGCAGCGTGCGCGCTGGCTGCGATGGCCGGCAGTGCCACGGTACTGCTGACCTGAGCACCTCTTCCTGTTGCCCTTGCACAACCGATATGGAGCCAACCTCGTGGACCCTGTGATCACGTTTCTTCACACCCCCTTCCTCGGCACAGCCGCCTGGCTATGGATGGCCTTCATGGGCATCGTCGTCGCATTGCTGGCACTGGACCTCGGCGTCCTGCACAAGCAGGAGCGGGAGATCGGCGTGCGCGAGAGCCTGCTGCTCTCGGCCGGCTACATCAGCATCGCGCTGCTGTTCGGCGTGTGGGTGAGCTGGTACCTGGGCGCAGCCAGCGGCCTGGCCTACTACACCGGCTTCCTGATCGAGAAGTCGCTGTCGATGGACAACGTGTTCGTCATCGCGCTGGTCTTCTCCTATTTTGCGATCCCTCGCGTGTACCAGCACCGCGTGCTGTTCTGGGGCATCCTGGGCGTGATCGTGCTGCGTGCCATCATGATCGCGCTGGGCGCCGCGCTGGTGAGCGAGTTCAGCTGGATCCTGTACCTGTTCGGCGCATTCCTCATCCTTACCGGTATCAAGATGTGGCGGATTGCCGACCACATGCCTGACATCGGCAGCAACCCGTTGCTGAAACTGCTGCGCCGGCACCTGCGGGTGACGCCGCAGCTGGAGGGCAACGCGTTCTTCGTGCGCCGCACCGATGCCCGGACCGGCCGCAGCCAGACCTGGGTCACCCCGCTGTTCCTCGCGCTGTGCCTGGTGGAGTTCATCGACCTGGTGTTCGCGGTGGACTCGGTGCCGGCGATCTTCGCGATCACCACCGACCCGTTCATCGTCTACACCAGCAACATCTTTGCGATTCTTGGCCTGCGCGCGTTGTACTTCGCGCTGGCTGCGATGATCCACCGCTTCCACTACCTCAAGTACGCGCTGGCGCTGGTGCTGGTATTCATCGGCTCGAAGATCTTCCTGGTCGGCATCATCGGCAAGATCCCGCCCGAGCTCTCGCTGGGCGTCACCGTGGCGCTGATCGCCGGTGGCGTGGCGGTGTCGCTGTGGAAGACGCGCGACAGCACCATTACCGCGTCCAGGCCGACCTGACCGGCCCGCGACAGTACCGATGAAGGAATTCCTCGACCCTGCCCTGCTGTTCTTCGTGTTCGGAATTGCGGCCGGCGCCGTGCGCTCGAACCTGGAGATACCGCCCCCGATCGCGCGTTTCCTGTCGCTGTACCTGCTGATGGCATTGGGGCTCAAGGGCGGCTTTGCCCTGGCGCAATCCGGCCTCACGCCCGAGGTGGCGGTCACCCTGAGCAGCGCCGTGGCCCTGGCCGTCGTTGTTCCGGCGCTCGGCTACCTCGTGCTGCGCCGCGTTCTCAACGGGTTCGACGCGGCGGCCGTATCGGCTACCTACGGATCGGTCAGCGCGGTCACCTTCATCACGGCGGTGCAATTCCTGGATACGCACCAGATCCCGTACGGCGGTCACATGGCAGCCGCGATGGCGCTGATGGAGTCGCCGGCGATCATCATGGCGGTGCTGCTGGCGAACAGCGTGCGCAACCGGCAGGCGGCACCGGGCCCGGGTGCACCGCACGTGTCCCTGCCAGCCCCGAGCACAATGCCGCTGCGCCGCGTGATGCACGAGGCGCTCACGGACGGCTCGCAACTGCTGCTGCTCGGTGCCATGGTTGTTGGCATCCTCAGCGCCGACGCCGGACAGGCGGCGATGAAGCCGTTCACGGGCGACCTGTTCAAGGGCATGCTGGCGTTCTTCCTGCTCGACATGGGCCTGCTGGCGGCGCGCAACATGGGGCAGTTGCGTGGCACCTCCACCTGGCTGCTGGCGTATGCGGTCGTCGGGCCGCTGGTGCATGCCACGATGGCACTGCTGCTGGCGCGGGCCACCGGCATGTCGCCGGGCAATGGCGCCCTGTTGATGGTGCTGGCGGCGAGCGCGTCCTACATTGCGGTGCCGGCCGTCGTGCGCCACGCAATACCCGAGGCAAAACCATCCCTGTACTTCGGCCTGTCGCTGGGCCTGACCTTCCCGCTCAACATCCTGGCGGGAATTCCCCTGTACGTGTCCACTGCCCGCTGGGCGCTGGGGTGAGACCGCCGCGGCAGGCGTCTACAACAGGATGATGTCGTACTGCTCCTGCCCCATCGCCGCCTCGCTCTGCAGCGACACCGACTTGCCAATGAACTCGCTCAGGCCCGCCAGGTGCTGGCTCTCCTCGTCCAGGAACAGCTCGATCACCTTGGGCGAGGCCACCACCCGGAACTCGCGCGGATTGAACTGGCGCGCCTCGCGCAGGATCTCGCGCAGGATGTCGTAGGCCACGCTGCGCGCGGTCTTGACGCTGCCCTTGCCCTGGCAAGCGGCGCAGGGTTCGCACAACATGTGCGCCAGCGACTCTCGGGTGCGCTTGCGCGTCATCTCCACCAGGCCGAGCTGCGAGAAACCGCCGGCCGAGGTCTTCACCCGGTCGCGCGACAGCTGTTTGCGGAACTCGGCCAGCACCGCCTCGCGGTGGTCCTCGCGCACCATGTCGATGAAATCGGCGATGATGATGCCGCCCAGGTTGCGCAGGCGCAGCTGGCGGGCGATGGCCTGGGCCGCCTCGAGGTTGGTCTTGAAGATGGTGTCGTCGAAATTGCGCGCGCCGACGAACCCACCGGTGTTCACATCGAAGGTGGTCAGTGCCTCGGTCTGGTCCACCACCAGGTAGCCGCCCGATTTCAGGTCCACGCGGCGGCCCAGCGCCCTCGCCACTTCCTCGTCGATGCCATACAGGTCGAAGATCGGGCGCTCGCCCTTGTAGTGCTGCAGCTTGTCGGTGGCCGAGGGCGTGAATTCGCGCCCGAATGCCAGCAGGTTCTCGAACTGCTCGCGCGAGTCGACCCGGATCGATTGCGTGGACTCCCCGGCCAGGTCGCGCAGCACGCGCTGCAGCAGGTTCAGGTCCTGGTGCAGCAGCGACATCGGCGGCAGCCGGGTGCCGGCGTCCCGGATCCGCGCCCACGCCTTGCGCAGGTAGGCAATGTCCTCGGACAACTCGGCGTCGGACGCGTCCTCGCCGGTGGTGCGCAGGATGAACCCCCCGCCCTCGGGCTGGGTCAGCACCTGCAGCCGGGCGCGCAACTCGTCGCGCTGGCCGGAGGAAATCTTCTGCGACACACCCACATGGTCATCCTGCGGCAGGAACACCAGCAGCCGGCCGGCGATGCTGATCTGGGTCGACAGGCGTGCGCCCTTGGTGCCGATCGGGTCCTTGATGACCTGCACCGTCAAGGCCTGCCCCTCGAACACCTGTTTTTCGATCGGCACTACCGGCTGGCTGGCGCGCACTGCGCCGGGCGCCTCGCCATCGGGTTGCCGGTGCCATACGTCAGCCACGTGCAGGAACGCCGCGCGCTCCAGCCCGATGTCGATGAACGCCGACTGCATACCGGGCAATACCCGGACCACCTTGCCCAGGTAGACGTTGCCGACCAGCCCGCGCTCCAGCGTGCGCTCCACATGGAGCTCCTGCACCGCGCCGTTCTGCACCACGGCCACGCGGGTTTCCTGCGGTGACCAGTTGATAAGTATGTCTTCTTGCATGGGGTCCAGCGATCGGTGATGGGTCTCAGATCTCGAATCCGCAGCCGCGCAGCAGTTCGGCGGTTTCGAACAAGGGCAGGCCCATGATGCCAGAGTAGCTGCCCGACACGCGCGTGATGAATGCCGCAGCCCGCCCCTGCACCGCATACCCACCGGCCTTGCCCATGGGTTCTCCGGACGCCACATACTGCGCAATCTGCCGCTGGCCCAGCGGCGCGAAAGTGACCCGCGACACGCTCACCCATGCGCCGCGTGCCCTGCCCCGCGCGAGCGCCAGCGCCGTCAGCACGCGGTGGGTTCGGCCGGACAGGGACTGCAGCATCGCGCCGGCGTCGGCCGCATCGATTGGCTTGCCCAGGATGCGCCGGCCGATGGCGACGGTGGTGTCCGCACACAGGATCGGCGCGTCCGGCAGCCCCCGGCGGCGCCGGCGGCGCACCGCCGCGTCAAGCTTGAGCGCGGTCACCCGCGCTACATACGACGCCGGCGCCTCGCCCGGCAAGACGGCCTCGAGCGCCTCGGCATCTTCGGCTGCATCCGGCAGCAGCAGCTCGTGGCGTACACCGAGCTGATCGAGCAGCTGGCTGCGGCGAGGACTCTGCGACGCCAGATAGACGAACGTGACGGACGACGCCGGCCGGGCACCAACGGGTCCATCTGCGCCTTTCGGGATGCGGTGCGTTGGCACTCCAGGCGGCGGTGCAGGGTTCATTCGCGGTGGTAGGGGTGGTTGGCGTTGATCGACCAGGCGCGGTAGAGCTGCTCGACCAGCAGCACCCGCACCATGGCGTGCGGCAGGGTCATGTCGGACAGGCGGATGCGCTCGTGCGCGGCGCGCTTGAATTCGGCGTCCAGTCCGTCCGGGCCACCGATCACCAGAGCCACATCGTCGCCACCCAACTGCCATTGGGTCAGGCGCTGCGCCAGGGCGACGGTGGTGAGCGCGCTGCCGTGCTCGTCGAGGGCCACGACCCGGCAGCCCGGCGCGATGGCGCTGCGGATGCGTTCGCGCTCGGCGCCGAGCAGCGTGGCGAGGGCCTTGGAGCCGCGCGCCTCGGTCTTGACGGCCTTGAGTTCCACCCGCAGCTCGGGCGGGAATCGCTTGGCGTATTCGTCCCACGCCGCCTGGGCCCAGGCCGGCACTCGCTGGCCGACCGCCACCACGACCAGCTTCACGGTCGCAGCGTCAGGCCTTGGGAGCGCGCGGCTTGCGGGCCGGTGCCTTGGCGGGAGCGGGACGCGCCGGTGTGCGGGCCCGGGTGGTGGCAGTTCTGGCAGTCGCCGCGGGCGCGGCAACTGGCTTTGCGGCGACCGGCCTCACCGCGGCTGGCTTGGCGGCTACCGGCTTGGCAGCGACCGGCTTGGCCGTAGCGCGGGACTTTTGTGGCCGAGCGATCGGCTCGGGTGCCAGCTCCGGCATCAAGGGCCGCGCGGCGGGTTTCCGGGGTGCCGGCTTCTTGCCGGCGGTCTTCCTGGCCGGGGTCTTTGCAGGCGCCTTGGCAGGCAACTTGACCGCCGGCTTGGCAGCGCCGAACTTCATCCGCACCGGCTTCTCGCCCCACAGCTCCTCCAGGTGGTAGTAGGTACGGAAGTTGGGCTGCATGATGTGCACCACCACCTGCGCGCAGTCGACGATGATCCATTCGCCGTTGGCCTCGCCCTCGATGCGCGGCTTGGCGAAGCCGGCATCGCGCACCGCATCACGCACGCTGGCGGCGAGCGCCTTGGTCTGCCGGTTGGAGGTGCCTGAGGCAACGATCACACGCTCGAAAAGGGGCGACAGGTGCTCGGTGTCAAAAACCTGGATGTCCTGGGCCTTGACATCCTCCAGCCCATCGACGATGGCGCGCTGGAGTTTCTGGGTGTCTTTTTTGGCGGTGGTGTCAGTAGTCATCAAGCAGAGAGGTAGAGATGGTGATCAGCAATATAACGCGCAACCGCGTCACTCACCAGAGGAACAACGCCGTGCCCACGGGCAATACGCTGGCGGATATCGGTCGCGCTGACTGGCAAATTCGGGAAATTCAGCTGCCGGCAACGCTGCCCAAGGCCCATAAGGGGGAGCAATGCGCGCGTGGCGCCCGTCGGATCTGGGCGTGCAGCTACGCAAATTATAGCTAGGCGGGCAACCTCCTGCCATTCGTGCCAGCTCGGCAGTGCCGCGGCCTGGTCCTGCCCGATGACCAGGTAGATCTCGGCATCGGCATCCGCCGCCTGCAGTTCGCGCAGGGTGTCGATGGTGAAGCTCGGTCCGCTGCGCAGCGTCTCGCGCGCATCGACCACCACCCGGGGCAGGTCGGCAAATGCCAGTCGCGCCATGGCCAGCCGGTCGTGGGCGGGCGACAGCGCCCGCTGCTTGTGCCACGCCTGCCCGGTCGGGATGACGCGCAACTGGTCGAGCTGCAACTGGTCGAGCGCGGCCTCCACCAGGGCCCGATGGGCCGCATGGGGCGGATCGAACGCCCCGCCAAACACACCCAGGCGCATCGGGCGGCCGGCGCCTGCACTCAAACCCAGTCCTTGCGTACCAGGAATTGGCGGTACAGGGCCTCCTCGGGCGATCCCGGCTCGGGCTGGTGCTGGTAGGACCAGCTGGCCAGGGGAGGCATCGACAGCAGGATCGACTCGGTGCGTCCGCCGGACTGCAGTCCGAAGTGGGTGCCACGGTCCCAGACCAGGTTGAACTCGACATACCGGCCGCGCCGGTAGAGCTGGAAGTCGCGCTCGCGTTGCCCGTAGGCCAGCGTCCTGCGCCGCTCGACGATCGGCAGGTAGGCACCCAGGAATGCATCGCCGACCGAACGCAGCATCGCAAAGCTGCCGGCGAATCCCAGCTCTGAAAAATCGTCGAAGAAGATGCCCCCGATGCCACGCTGTTCGGAGCGGTGCTTGAGAAAGAAATACTCGTCGCACCAGCTCTTGAAGCGCGGATGCAGCCCCGGGCCGAAAGGGTCCAGCGCCGCCTTGCAGCTGGCGTGGAAGTGCACCGCATCATCTTCGAAGCCGTAATACGGTGTGAGGTCCATGCCGCCGCTGAACCAGCAGACCTCGCGGCCGTCGGCGCCGGTGGCAGCGAGCATGCGCACGTTCATGTGCACCGTGGGCACCATCGGGTTGCGCGGATGGAATACCAGCGACACGCCCATCGCCTCGAACGGCGCTCCCGCCAGCTCGGGCCGGTGCTGCGTGGCCGATGGTGGTAGCCGTGGCCCGCGCACATGCGAAAACCCGCAACCCGCCCGCTCGAACACCGCACCACCCTCCAGGATCAGTGTGGTGCCACGGCCCTGCAGGGTTTCACCGGGCGCTTTTTCCCAGTCGTCGCGCAGGAACTCCGCGCCGTCCATGGCGGCAATCGCGGCCGTGATGCGCGCCTGCAGCCCCGTCAGGTAGGCCCTGACCTCCTCCACCTGTGGTTTGCCAACCGCTGTCGAGTCGATGTCCATGGGGTGATGCACCTGGTTGCCGATACGCTGGTCAGTGCCCGAGAGCACGGTGGCCGATGTCCTGGCGGTACTGCCGGCCGTCGAACTGCACCGAACGCACGATGTCGTAGGCACGCTGCTGCGACTGGCGCACGTTGTCCGCCAGCACGGTGACGCACAACACCCGCCCACCGGACGTGACCACGCTGTCCCCCTGGCGCGCCGTGGCGGCATGGAACACCACCGCATCGGGCGCTTCGGCCGGCAAGCCACGAATCACATCGCCACTGCGCGGGGTGCCGGGATAGCCGTGTGCGGCGAGGACCACGCCCAGTGCAGTACGGCGGTCCCACTGCAGTTCCATCGTGTCCAGGCCACCGGTCGCGGCGGGCTCGGTGGCGGCCCACAACACCTCGAGCAGGTCGCTCTTGAGACGCATCAGCAAGGGCTGGGTCTCCGGATCGCCGAGCCGGCAGTTGAACTCCAGCGTCTTGACCTGGCCGGTGCGGCTCACCATCAGGCCGGCATAGAGAAAGCCGGTGAATTCGATGCCGTCCTTTTCCATGCCGCGCAAGGTCGGCAGGATGATTTCGCGCATCGCACGGGCATGGATGGTCGGGGTCACCACCGGCGCCGGGGAATAGGCACCCATGCCGCCGGTGTTGGGGCCACGGTCACCGTCGAGCAGGCGTTTGTGGTCCTGGCTCGTGGCCAGGGCCAGCGCGTTCTTGCCGTCGCAGACAACGATGAAGCTGGCCTCCTCGCCCTCCAGGAATTCCTCGATCACGACCCGCGACCCGCCACCCGCATCGGCATCGGCCGGCAGCATCTGGTCGATGGCGGCATGGGCCTCGTCCAGCGTCATGGCCACGACCACACCCTTGCCGGCGGCCAGTCCGTCGGCCTTGACCACGATCGGCGCGCCATGGGCGGCCACGTGGGCATGGGCGGCGACCCGGTCGGTGAACGTGCCGTGCGTGGCCGTGGGGATGCCGTGGCGCACCATGAATGCCTTGGAAAATGCCTTGGAGCTCTCCAGCTGCGCAGCAGCCCGGGTCGGTCCGAACACGCGCAGTCCATGGGCACGGAAATCATCCACCAGGCCTCCGGCCAGCGGCCCTTCGGGACCGACCACGGTCAGGCCGATCTTTTCCTGCAGGGCCCAGTCGCGCAAGGCCTGGATGTCGGTGATCGCCAGGTTGCACATGCCCTCGGCCTTGGCCGTACCGCCATTGCCCGGCGCGACGAACACCATGTCGACCTTGGGCGATTGCGCCAGCTTCCAGGCAATGGCGTGTTCACGGCCGCCGCCACCC